>JBHJHJ010000078.1:0-4408 GCA_050330955.1 Elainellaceae cyanobacterium
ACATCTGTCAAAAGCTGCGGGAATCAGCCATGCAGCCCAAAATCTACGCCTTTGACCAGGGATTTAAGATCTTTATTGCTAAAGCCCCAATTCACGACCCCAAGCTGCGCTATCGGAAGGAAGTGGAGGCGATCGCGACCCGCGGCAAGCTCTCAGTGGTGGGGCGCTACATGCTAGATGAGCTGCGCCATAAGCTCGGACTTGCAGCGGCGGACGCGGATGCCATTGAAGACGCTGTACTCAGACCTCAGCGCGACTACGAGAAAAATTGCCGCACCTATCGCCAAGCGGTGCAGGCGGCGCTGGCCCAAGATCCCGTCAGCGATCGCACTTGGGACGAACTGTCGCGGCTGCAAACCCTCTTAGGGCTGAGCGACGAGGACGAGACCCAAATTCGCGGCGAAATTCAGGGTCAGCTCCAGCCAGACGGGGCGGACCGCCCGGCTCCATGTAGTACGCCTCCATCCCCCGAAGAGGCTGCCGATCTAGAGCGGATCACCTACGTTACCGCCACCGTCAGTTTGGCGCGCTCCGGCCCGCTAGGTCTGGGAAAACTCACCCCCCAGGTAAAGCAGCGATCGCATACTACAGAGGGCTTCAACGAAATGTTGGCCGATGGCGTAGGGTTGGTGCTAATTCAGATCCCGGCGGGTCAGTTTCTCATGGGGTCTTCGGCATCTGAGAAGGGACATTGGGACACCGAAGGGCCAGAACACACCGTTACCCTGGCCCCATTTCTTATGGGGCAAACTGCCGTCACTCAGGCCCAATGGCGGGCCGTTGCGGCCTATCCCAAAATCAGCGTTGATCTATTGCCTGCAGCAAGCGCCCAGGGCGACAGCCACCCGGTTGAGCAGATCTCTTGGCCGGAGGCGGTGGAGTTTTGTCAGCGCCTGTCTCGGCACACGGGGCGGCGCTACCGGTTACCCAGCGAGGCCGAGTGGGAATATGCTTGCCGGGCCGGAACGGTGACCCCCTTTCACTGCGGGGCAATGCTCACCCCCGAATTAGCGCACTATGGCAGCGCTGCGCAGACGCGAGAGAACCCCATCGAGGTGGGCTCATTTCCCGCTAACGCATTCGGCCTATACGACATGCACGGCAATGTGTGGGAATGGTGTAGCGATCGCTGGCATGAAAGCTACGAGGGGGCACCCTCCGATGGCAGCGTTTGGACCACTCAACGTCCTGAAGATGACGACGATCGGCGGGTGATTCGCGGCGGATCTTGGATGGACCATCCCAGCGCCTGTCGCTCGGCTGCTCGCATTGGGCTGAATTCTGAAACGCAAAGCAGCGATCTGGGGTTCCGTGTGGTATGCGAACGATAAGTTGGGGAGATGCACAGATAGCGCGGCTCTATCCTGCAGGGCGAGGATCTACGGCGTAGAGGTCGCGCCCCTGACCCAGGGAAAACCGCAGCGAGTGGGCCAAGTCCTTACTGGAAGAAGACACAAACACCAGCAGCCCCAGAAAAATAAGCCCTGCGGCAAGGCCAAAAATGCCGCTATAGCCAATGGTGTCTTCGAAGCCGCCCAGCACTGGACCCGCCATCGCGAGGCCCACATCAAAGCCCACCATACACAGCCCGAAAATTCGTCCCCTTTCGTTGGGGAGAGAGCGGTCGGCCATCAGCGCCGCCATGGTGGGAATGACAATGCCAGCCCCAGCGCCCTGCAGGGCCGCGCCCAGCAAAAATACAGGCGTGGTTTCGGCCTGCCAAAGCATCACCATGGCGCTACCGTAGAGCAGCAGGCTTAGGGAGATGAAGCGACCACGACCGTGGTGGTCAGAGGCTCGCCCCGTCAGCAACCGCACTGAGAAGCTGGCGATCGCGGCAGCGGTGTAGAACAAACCCACGTTGAAGTCGGCGCCTGTGTCGCGAATGTAGAGCGGTACAAAGGTGCTGATGGCGCCAAAAGCAATGCCGACCATGAGCAGCACCGTCACGGGAACCCGGAGGCGATCGGTTCCCAGCAGCCGCCAAAACTGGCTGGCCTCAGGCTTTGTCACAGAGACGTTCCGCTGTGGTTCCCAGAGCCGTAGGACGCACAGCATCCCTAATCCACCGAGACCGACAGATAGCAGAAATGCGGGTGGGTAGCCGCCAGCAGCGTACAGAAAACCACCCATGGCCGGACCTAGGGCTAGGCCCAGGGGGTTGACAAGACTCATATAGCCAATCAGCTCACCGCGATGCTGAGGCGGAGAAACATCGACCACCAGCGCGCTGTAGCCCGTAGCGAAGGCGGCAATGCTGATACCGTGAAACGCCCGTAGCACCATCAGCAGCGGCAGGGATTGGGTGAGCAAATAGCCCAGCGGCGCTAGCGCCACCGCAGCCATACCGATGAGCAACACTAGCTTACGGCTATGCCAATCCGCGAGCTTAGAGAGGCGTGATTTAAACAAGAGCAGGCCGATAGCAAAGGACGCCATCACGACGCCCACCTGCTGGGTCGTGGCTCCGGCATCCTCGATGTAAAGCGGCAGCGTGGGCAGCAGCGAGGCTAGCCCCGACCAAAATAGAAGACCCGCAATAAATAATGTGAGCAGGTTGAACTGCTGTTGTCGGCTGAGCGTCTTTAAAAGCAAACCTGCGCTTCTCCCTTAGAGTGCTGACGAAACAGCGCGGTCAATCCGCCGATCGCCAAAAGAATCATCAACAAAAGATGACTACATCTAGCTTAACAATTCTGTAATATTTTAGAGAAGCGTTCCGGTGTCCGGGGGCAGCACGGCACAGGTAACTGTCTTTACCAAGCCTGACGAGAGATCAGCTTTTCGGCATCTGCTTGCGTCTGCTGAAGCAGTTGCTGCCGATTGTCGGTGGCCTGGGTCAGAGTTGGCAACAGGTTGCGGGACTGGAGCGCCATGTGCAGCTGCAGGTGAGCCACGTAGTCGCTAAATTGAGCGTCGTCGAGTTTGGCTGTGGAGGATGTAGGAGAGTACATGTCAATTAAGCAATAATTAAGCCTGTTACCGTCATTGAAAGTAACACGCAGGCTTTTCAAACTTGAGCTTTCGCAACGAAGCGTTACGCCCTTAGGCCTGTGGACAGATAATGTGTAGCCGATGTAAGGCGTGACCAACAAAATACTTGGCTGTCTAGCACCCGGCCAACAGGACATCTGGCCGACACAACATCTGGCCGATAGAATTGTTCTGTCGCGATCGCCCTCTGCCCCTGCTACATCAACCACATCACGCAAAACACCTATGACTAGAGACCGCTTTGACATCCGGCCCAAAGCTCTAATTTTCGATGTCGATGGCACCATAGCTGATACCGAGCGCGACGGTCATCGGGTGGCTTTCAACGAGGCCTTTACGGATCTGGGCCTAAGCTGGTCTTGGTCCGAGGATTTCTATGGCGACTTGCTTATTGTTGCTGGCGGCAAAGAGCGCCTTCGCTACTTCATTCAGTGGCACAAACCCGACTTTCCTGCCGGACTGGCGCCAAAATCAGAGACCCAGCTCACTGAACTAGTCCACAGGCTACACCACCTCAAAAATTCCTACTACAAGCAGCGCATTCGGGACGGCAAAATTCCCCTGCGGCTGGGGGTGAAACGACTGATTCAGGAGGCCCGCCGGCGGGGGATTCGCCTCGCCATCGCGACCACAAGCAGCTTAGAAAACGTCGTGGCCCTGCTGGACAGTACGCTGGGAGCGGGCGCTCTGAACTGGTTCGATGTCATCGCGGCGGGCGACATTGTACCGCAGAAAAAGCCCGCCCCAGACATCTATCACTACACCCTAGCGCAACTCGCACTGCCCCCCGCCCCCTGTCTCGTCATTGAAGATACGCAATACGGCCTTCAGGCAGCTACGGCGGCGGGGTTGACAACCGTTGTGACGGTCAACGGATACACCAAAACCCAGGGATTCTCCTCCGCGCGGCTGGTGCTCAGCCATCTGGGAGAACCTGACAGACCATTTCGCCTAATTGGCGGTGACGCCCACGGCTTCTCCTACGTTAATACCGACCTACTGGCTGCGATCGCCTCAGGATAACGGCAGGGGGGAAGTGACTGTCACAAGGAGACCAGTCGGTGGATCGCTATCCCCACTATGATGAAGGTAAGGCCTTGCAGCTACCGCGTCAGCCTGCCGTTAAGCCCTAACCCGCCATGAAATTTTTTCTTGCCACTACTTTACTGTTCAGCCTGCTGGCCCTGCCGGCAGAGGCCCAAGAGCGCAGACGTGATCGCCGCAGTACCTCCCACCGTTTGGAAGTACTTCAGCATCAGCGCCACACCCTTGCGCGCAGGGGCTCTCATGATTTCGAGGGCCGCGGTTTCGAGCGTCGCGATTTTGAACGCCGAGACGGCTCCCCCCGTCGAGATTACGATCCACAGGATCTAGAATATCGCCGGGACTCAGGACGGCGTATTCGTCGAGGCTC
>JBHJHJ010000079.1:0-18533 GCA_050330955.1 Elainellaceae cyanobacterium
GATGAGGCAGTTTTTAGGAATGGTCCAGTTGAGGTTGAGGCGCAGAATCTCGGCGAATAGCCGCCCGGAGAGTTTGCCTGCAACGGATTCGTGGGGGCCAGTGGGTTCCATGTCGCGCAGTTCACCGTCGATGAGTTCGTAACGGGGGTCGTCGCCGTGGCGATCGATGAAGTCTTCGTAAGTGAGGATTTTTTGAGATGTGTACGTCACCGGATACCTCGACTGGCTTGGTGGTGGTTGAGGTTGGAGGGGTGTTTGTGAGATATGTCCTAGCTTACTCTCTTGTTATTGTGCTGTGTGGATACGAAGGTCACCGTCGGTTGGTGATGGTGTAAGGGCGATCGCTATCCGCTGATGGGGAGGCGGCGCAGCGGTATGGGAGGATCTTGCCGCTGTATGATAAGCTGCTAGCGCAGACGAGGCCGCTGTATGAGGGGTTGGCTGAGCTGTAATCTAAGCTACTTCATTCTTGTAAGGGCTATTTCTGCTCACTAACTTTTAATCGCTAGCAGTCAGTGTTCAAAACTGAGTAACACCCGCTACTGCCAAGACTATTCATCTACAGCTCGCACTACAAAACCATCAAAACGTCCAGATAACTCGTTGACGCAGAGAGTTATCGATTCAAATGAAGGGCCGTGTCAAAGGGGGCGCACTGTAACCGCCTTGCCAGTAGAGATGTAGGAGCAAAAGCGATAGCTGAGCCTCAAACTAATACTGCTGTTCAGGTGCCAGCAGAAAAAGTATCCGGTCACTGCCCGCAAGTATGGCAAATACTAAGACAACGGCTAGGGCAATTTTTGCAGCAGCTCCAGCAGTACCTAGGTAGGGCCGCGGTACAGTCGGTGTGAGGCCTGTTCTACCCGGAACTCAGTTCGCTTTCTTTGTACCAAACTTCATCAGGTACTGAAGCTTCTGAGTCAGGTACGAGCATGTAATGGAGTGATTTGGTATCAGGGTAGTAAATACAGCCAGAGACATATCCTGATATTCCAGAAGAGGTTTTGACGCTCTTACCCAGTTGAAATTTTGGGTTAATATCTTCACGCCTTTGTACTATAATCCGCAACTTCGTCTTTTATCCTTACATGAGGGCTTCCAACAGTATTATTTTACACCAGCGCAGAAGAAAAGCGTGTTAGGAGACCGTAATTAGTGTATGAAACTATGCATATTCCTGAGTCGTCGTACGTAATGTACAGTGTAGCTCCATGCCAGGCGGCATGAAGTTCAGTCTGTAGTGGCTGTAAGCCTCACAGTTCTCAGGTTCTTTATTAATCATCTTGCAATGAATAACAGTCGCGAATTGATTCCCGTTACCGTTCGCCTCTCTTCACCGATAGTTGAGCAAGTAAAAAATCTATCATCGCGCAAAAACATGACGATTACTGAGGTCTTTGAGAAAGCCATACAAAGGATTCTTGAAGAGGAACTCAGTCTCTCTGGCAGAGATGCTAATCCACCAGGGCAGTGACAGCTAGCTCCCCCAGATCAGGAGCTTACACTCAAATATTATTCAGTTGAAAGATTATCGAATGTTCTGAGCAATTTGGTGCACTTGACTTAGCTTTCAGCAGTTTTTTATATTGACACTGCATAGAAATCGACCGTTTTTCTTGCAGTGTCACCTGAGCAGTGATCGGCGCTTGATTAGCGCTAAAAAACTGGTCTATAATTCAAAGCTAAATAAGCTATATCGATTTGCCCAACCCCTGCAAATCAGCTTGTATCCTTATCAATAAATCGAGAAGCTAATTTATTCTGCACTTTTTGCTCTTCTTTCGTACTCATCAATCCAATGCTTCGGTATCTTTATATATTTATTCAGCTCTCCGATAAGGTCCGGTCTAGATATGAGGTAAGATCTTTCAGCAATAACAAATCTATCCAAAGCTATTTTATCGATTCTCTCATTACCAAAAAATCTATTATTCCAAAGGAGAGGTTGATGAGCTAGATTTTCAGGATCATCAATAATAGAATCGAGAATTCCATTATCTAACCGTACATATCGGGCTTCTTCGTAATTACTCGGACGGGTCTCCTGGCAGCATCTTCTTATCTCTGCTATCAACCTATCTAAGCATATTATTTGCTCGCTAAAAGAATTGTAACCACCTTCAAGATACCGCTGAACACCAAACTCATATAAAAGATTTGCAAACGAATAGCTTTCTTCAGATATTGATTGCAATACTACTGTTTGAAAGAGATTATCTATTCCCTTTCTAATGTCATGTCCGAGTCTTTTAGAAGATATTCTATTAAGTAATAAAGCACATTTTATATACTTCTCCGTGGCTTGTAATCCTTGCCAAAAAAATTGAGGCATCAGCTGGGCTTTATAGCAAAGACGTGCTGCAATATAGTCTCTATCAGCCATATCTCTGAAGCACTGCTTTGCACAGTAATTTATATCGCTATCTAACTGCGTAAGCGCTTGCTCTTCCTTCTTCATTGTTTCTTACAGTTCTAACTCATAAATTTCCGCAATCTCATCAGCCTGAATCCCTAAATAGCTCAACGTCTGCTGCTGCGTCGCATGACCAAACGCTTCCATCAGTAGAGGTACCGCCGTTCCCCGCTCCATCCGTTGCCAATAGCCCCAGGTTTTGCGGAGCGTATGACTGCCGTAATTACCCTTCAGTCCAACATACTGACACCAAGTCTTAACCATGGTGCTAACGGTGCTAGTGGTCAGGGGGCCGCGCTGCCCGTTGAATAGTGGCTCATTATCCTCAAACGCCCGAGACTCCAGCAGGAGCCCGATCGCCTCAATCGCCTTTCGATTCAATGTCACTGGCCGATACTTCCGCGTTTTACGCTGCTTGATATCGAGAACATCCCCAACCTGCAGGCCGCTCACCTGGGCCACAGTCAGCGAAAGTAGTTCATTGGCTCGGTATGCGGTATTAATACTTAGTGTGAACAGACAGGCATCACGGGGCCGATCAGCCAGTAACGTTTTGATACGTTTAATAGCTTTCTTGTCCCGTATAGGTTCCACCTTGATGGTCGAGCCAACGGGTGGATGGTTGGGATTCTGCCCTTTAACGAAGGCCATCTACACTCACTAAGTTTATTAGATTTAAATTTATAACTTAGTGAGTTAAAAGCCGAGGATTTTCTAAGGATCGGCTTAAATCACCCTCCAGCCCTTATTCCACCTACCTCCCCGCCCTTTCTCCACCCACTAACTTTTCTTCAATAGTTAGTCAGTTGTTCACTGACGCGGAAGAATAAGAATTTCATCGCCTCAACGCTCGTATTGAATGCCTGCTAAACCCTGTCTAGCTCGAAGACTGTAGTTTTCAGGTTAGCTCTGGAAAAACGCTCACTTTAAAGGTTGTTGGCTTCAGAGGTGTCCTCTTGAAACTACAGATCCCAACATGGACGCAGTGTAGTACGGAACCTAAAAAATATACAAACACCCCGAACAAGAAGATAAGATGCTCTACTAAGAGCGCTTTTGACTCAAAACCCTACTTTAGATTCTCTGTCATGCGATCGAGCACTACTTCTCCGTCGCTCAGCGGGTCTATCTCCCTACGACCTGCCCACCCTTGTGATCTGCTGAGCCTTTTATTTGCGTAAAGCATTTTGTGATACCGTTATATTAAAAGCTTGAAATCGCTGAATAGAAAGTGTTTTAGTAAATGCAACTATGAATCATGCCCGATCAGAAAATTACGGTTGAGGCTATTCTGACAGATAGTAAGAATGAAGAGATCGATCGGGCAACGATTGACTCTCCTGGCCGTCACAGATTTAGAGATATTAAACCAGGGAAGTATACGATTACCCTTATTACTCCTGAAAAGATAGAAGTTGTCTTGCTCCGTAAACCAGAGGTCACTGTTACTGAGGAAAGATACTCTATTGCAGTAAGCATATGGCAAAAACTGTTAAGCAATCAATTACGCGCAGATGTATGGATAGAAGGAATAAGGGCTGGCTGCTTACAAAGGCTTATTGCTACCATTGCTGGCATAGGTAGTCTCTTGTATTTTTCTCCGTCAGCATGCTCACCAGGTTTAGATTCTCGAAGTGTGCCTCGTACACCGGTACAATCTAACTCTATTCAGCCGCCTAGTGATGCATCCATAGAGCTGACGGAATGCCTTAGAGACAACTTGGTGACAGTTTCACAAGTCGTAACCCCTGATGACTTTACTGACATTGAAGCGATAGCCAAATTTACATTGTCAGGAGTCGAAGGCGAAAATAGTGAAGCAATAGGGTCTGCTATTGATCTATATGAGAAATATCAAAGAGTTCGTGATTTTGCTGAAAATTTCTGTGATGCTAGCTTGCTAGCTTCGCTTACTGAAATTGAAGATAGCAATAGTGTTAGTGATCAAACGAGCCGTTTAGGTACTTTTCAATCTCAAATATTTATTGACGGCGAGGATGTGAATGTGCGCTCAGCACCAAGTCTAAACGGCAGTACAGTTGCCACCTTATCTTATGAAAATGTGACTTTAGATGCCGAGAGATTTAACAGACTATCTGCGGAAGAGAAAATCTCAATACAGCATGGCGATGGTTGGTACCCCATCATTACGTCCCGTGGCATAAGGGGATATGTATATAGTCAATACGCTAAGCATTTAGCTCAGTGAGATATTCAAGGACAATGGTTTAGCAATAAGATAGCTGCCCTTGCGACGAGTCCAAGGCTCAGCAGATTATAAATTATCAATTGATTACGAAAAAAATCAGGGTTTCAAGCTACTTCTCGTGTGAAAAACGGATAGCCTCTTTGTACTCGCTAAGGCATATGCTTCGAAAGCGGCTCCTGAAAATCCATTGCCGCCTAGAATGCTAGTGCAACGTCCACGTCTACCTGAGTCTACTACTAAGCAGGCTTTCAGGGATCTTTTCGATCTGCTAAGGCTAATACTGGTTTACGTGATTTATCAACAGGACGTGTTTCCCCAACCGACTAACTTTTATCAATTTGTTAGTGAGTAGGTAGACTCTCTCCTTTAAGAGTCTAGTGCTGACTGACAGTAAATCTGCACCAAACTCACCCAACCCCTACCGCACTGACACGACCCCCCCCGATTCCACGCCTCAGTACTCCCTCGCCCTACCCAATTCCCTGCTCTTCGACAGGTCGAGCCCAAATCCCCACCTTCCACCCCAGTAGCTTAACGCTCTGGCGTGGAAGGGACGGTAAGGTGCTTCGAGCTAGCTGCTAGAGCTTACGCGTATAAGACACCCCCCGATAAACCAAATTGACGGACCCAGAGCCGCCATGATCTACCCGTTTGTGCTTGAGCTGGTAGGGCCTCCCGCGATAGGTGCACGGTGGCGCCTCACCGCAATCCTCCAGTCGAAAAAACGGCGTTTGATACCGATAGCCGCGATATGTCAATTCCATAATGACCAACCTTTTGTTATAGAGAACAAGCTGTTTAGCGTCCTCGATACCAAGACTTGGCTCGACTTGCCTTCAGCACCTTCACAATAAAAATTGGCGGGCTTAAAAACATCCCATAATTGTCATTCTTGAGGCATGACAGGCGTCATGATTGGTGTCAGCGGGCTTACCGCTAACCCTGCGTCAGCGCCACAAGCCTCTCGAAGCTAAAGCTGTTGACCAGATGGCTCAGGCCTTGGGCCATCTCAGCGTGCTCTGGAGGGATATCGGAGATTAGATCCATCGCGGCTTGCTCATCCACTCGGGTGGCAGCATGATGAAGGCGCACCCGCCACTCGGAAGGCATCACCTGAAGATGGGCTGGGGTGATTACCTGCGACGAGTCAGCGGCGCTATCCCCTGGCCTTGCTGGGGTGGCCTCCTCATAGCGATAGCGCACGCCTAAAAACGCCGCTATCTTCTCGAAAATCACCGCCGTGCGGAACGGCTTACGGATAAAGTCGTCACATCCCGCTGCCATGGCAGTGCTCTGCTCCTGTTGAAAAACGCTGCCCGTAATGGCGACGACCACCGGGGCGTCATCTAAAGCTTTGATCTGCTGGGTTGCCTCGTAGCCGTCCATCACCGGCATGCGTAGATCCATCCAAACGAAGTGAGGGCGCCAGGCTTGGCAGATTTGCACCGCCTCTTGGCCGTTCTGGGCTTCTTTGAGGTCAAACCCAATTGGTCTAAGCAACGCCATCAGCAGTTGACGATTTTCGGCGACATCTTCGGCAATCAGAATCCGATAGGCAGGCTGACCAGGCGCTAAGCCGACAATGGCGCGATCGCTGACGGATGGCTCTGCTGGGCGGCAGAGTGCATCAGCCGCCTGCATTGAAAACCAGAAACAGCTCCCCTGACCTAGCTGGCTGGTCACCGATAGCTCACCGCCCATCAGCTCCACAAACTTTTTGCTGATGGGCAAACCCAGGCCGGTACCCATTTGGTTGAGTCGGTGGTTGGGCTGACCCGGAGCAGCCTGCACGAAGGGTTCAAATAGTGAATCTAGCGCGTCTGAGGCAATGCCGGTGCCGGTATCTTCAACTTCAAACCGCAGGCGTAGCGGCAGGGTCGCAGAGTCAGCCTCAGAGCCGTCAGCGGCATCAGCGGCAAGGCCGGCCCGCAGGCTAATGTGGCCCGCATCAGTAAACTTGACCGCATTGCCCACCAGGTTGACGAGAATCTGCCGCAGCTTGCTTTCGTCAGTACGAATATAGTGGGGCAGATCCGGCGATCGCTCTAGGCGCAGGTCTACCCCTTTAGAATTGGTTTTGTGTTGAAACATCAGGTGAACCCCGGCCAGCAGGTCGTATAGATCAACGTCGCTAGGATTGAGACTGACTTTCCCAGCCTCAATTTTGGACATCTCTAGCACGTCATTAATCAGGCTCAGCAGGTGTCCACCACTTTGGTTGATGGAGGTGAGGTAATCCTGCTGCTGAGCATCGAGGGAGCGATAGCGCTCCATAAGCTGTGTGAAGCCTAAATTCACGTTCTGGGGCGTACGCAGCGCGTGTCTCATGTTGGAGAGGAACTGACTTTTGGCCCGATTAGCAACTTGGGCATCCTCGATGGCCTGCTGCAGCTCAGCTTCCGCACGCTTGCGATCGCAGATGCTGCGAATCATCACTAAAACCTCGTCAGGGCTGCAGGGCACAACGCGCACCTCTTCCCAAATAAAGCATCCATTGCGTTCAAGGTATTGCTCGTACACCTTAATTTGGCCCGCTTCTAGCGCCTGCTGAACGGCGTCGAGGCGGCGCTCCACCAAGTCCGGGGGCAGTACGTCGCGAAGATCGGCGTGGGTGGCGCCGGGGGCAGGAAGGAGATTGGTTTTTCCCGCCGAGATGACGTCGAACTCCGTGCTGTCGCGGTACATGCGCAGCATGAAGTCAGGGATGGCCTGAAACAGCGCTTGCTTGGTGGCTTCGCTCTGACGCAGAGCTGCTTCGGCTCGTTTGCGATCGCTGATGTCAGCAACGACCTTATCCAGACAGTTCTCGGCCTGGTTGATCTGGCACGAAAACAGAACCCAGCACAGGCTACCGTCCCGCCGTTTGAACTGGGTTTCAAAGCTGTGTACCCTGCCCTCACGCTGAAGGCGATCGAGCACCAGGCGACGCGCCTGCACATCGGCGTATAAGTCCTTCGACCGCTTTATCCCAACCACTTGATCAATTGCGTCGTAGCCCAACATCGAGACAAAGTACTGGTTCGCGGCAATGACCGTACCATCTTCAATCCGGGTGCGAAAGATGCCCACTTGGGTATTGTCAAAGATGTGGCGTAGCCGGGTTTTGCTCTGCTGCAGCGCCGTGGCAATGGCCTGCAGTTTTGATATCGTTGAGGTGGCGATGGCGAGAACCAGTATCGTAGAGACAATGTAGAGCCCGAGTCGATATAAGTTGGCCGACTGGATAGCCCTTTGGTAGGCTGCATCGTAGGTCTGAGCTAGAAGGGGCGATAGCTTGTGAGCAAACAAACCTCCCATACACAGACGCTGATGACCTAGCGCAGCACCGCCTCGACTTAACACCAAGCCCTACCGCGACTGCTCCAGCCGCCGCCGCCACTCCTCATCAATCTTATCCGCCTGCGCCGCCTCCTGCTCCGTCAAATCCGTCTCAGTCGTATAGGCCAAATCATCCCCCGAAATCACCGTCTGCGCCGCATATTGCTGCGCATAGCCTAGCTTCCGCTGTAGCCCAGCCTCAGGTCGCTTCAGCCGCTCCACATTGGCCCGGCGCTGCCGATTCCGCGCCTCGACACGGCTGTTACGCCAGCGAATCCACAGATAGCGCACCAGCGGCACCGTCACAAACCCAACAGCGTAGAGCAGCAGCAGCCCGTAGATGCTAGACACAAAGGCAATAAACCCAGTTTGAAACGTCGGGTCCAGGGCGACTTGCTGCAGCAGACCGCCCAAATAAAACGCCCCCACAATATTAAACAGGCCCAGTCCCCCCGCCAGCATTAGCTGCCCAGAAGAGGCCTCGCTATAGCGCCAGGTCAGCTCCTGCAGGTAATCCGGTAGCGATCGCCCCCGTTGCCGAGAGGCCGTCACCTGCAGCTCAGGGAAGTGGTAGACAATGTCCCCGTCGGGGCTGACCTCAGGGCGCCCGTTGAAGCGGGAGAGCACCGGCAGCACGTAGTCCTCATCCTCCAGGTCGCGCTCCTGCACCCCGTCTAAGTAGGGGGCCACTTCCTCAGCGGCGATCGCCCCATTGCGCTGCCGAATCAGAGAAGCAACGGTTTGCCAGCGACGGTCCTCTAGGTCGGCGTTGGGGTTGCCGTCCCCAAACAAGAACGAGAAGATCGCCTCCAAGAAATTCATCTCAGATTCGCCGCGCCGCTGCCCCCGGTGGTTGGGGCGAGAGGGCTGACGGCGATAGTAGCCGCGCCGCTCGTAGTAGTTGGGGTAAAAAATCCAAAAGATATCGGGGCCGAACCAGATTCGGGGCATCCCCATACCGCCGCCGAAGCCGCCGCCCTCGCGATCGTCTCCCTGGGAAGCGTTGAGGGCCATGATGATGGCGAAGATGGCGCAGACAATCACCACAATCGAGAGCACCAGCAAAATGCCGAAAGAAATGCGCAGCAGGTAAAACAGCGCTTGACCGACGCGCTCGGCCCAGGCTTGCAGCCGCAGCCTGAAATACTTGTTGCGCAGTACACCGCGCAGATTTCTGGGGAACTGATACGCAATTTCCCCAGACTCGGCCACCTGGAGGTGACCGCCCGCCTCAGAAGCCAGGGCCAGCAGCCCCTGCTCCGCCACGCGAACCTCCATACCGGCCTGAGACGCCACGTCTCCGGTGGTGGCGCGATAGCCCAAGGCCTCGACGGCCTCAATAACCTTCGGGTTGACCATAGGTGTCAGTGTTTCAACATCTATCTACCAGTATAGGAAGGAGAATTGAGAGCGGGGGTTCGGTCAAAGCGATCCCTTGGCCGGTATCCCCGCCTGTGCACCCGAGTCCATCTGCCAAAGCTGGAACTGGGGGTTTTGCTCCACCCGAAGCTGCAGCGGCCCGTAGCGGCGCTGGGCAATGCGCCTCAGCTTAGGGGAGGGGGCAAACAGAAACACCGTGTGCCCTGGGTGCGGCTCCACCCGCTGCGGGTCAACCATCTGCAGCACCGTCTCAGGCTTAAGCCGGTGCGCCAGGGCCAGGAAGTAGCCCACTGAAGAATCGTTCAGCACCCAAGGGCGATCGCTGGCGTTGATTGCCTCCGCCATGGCCGGATAGTAAACCGACTTGTCGCTTTTGGCCCAGCTCGTGGAAATCTGGGTACTGATCGCGCTAGCGCCTCCGCTAGCCACTAGCACCAGGGCCAAACCAGCGCTCCACCCCCGCCGCCCCCAGCCTCGCCGCTGCGTAAGCTGGCTGGCAAACAGGTGAGCGATCGCCAGCTGCCCCCCCAGGTACGCCGGAATTAGGTAGCGGATGCGGGCAGAGCGAATGCCGCCCAAAACCACGTCGGGGATCAGCAGGGCTAGGGCCGGTAGGGCAATCAGCAGGGCGATGAACAGGGCAGGGCGATGAACCTGCTGCTGCCCTTGCTGGAACTCTCGCTGAGTGCGCCAGAGGTGATAGACGCTGTAGAGCGCCAGCCCCAAAATCAGCAGGTTAGCGCTACCCCAATCCCCATTGAAAAAGACGCGGTTGAGGTTGCGGGCCCAGACGTTGATCAAATAGTTCAGGCTGGTCTCCCGCTGCACCCCTTCGGCCACGGCGCCGAGCTGGCCCAGCCGCTGCAGCCCCACCCAAACCCAAGGCAAAAAGGCGGCGATCGCAGCAGCGGTGGCGATTCCGTAGGCCCTTAAAGACCTATGCCCCGTCAGCAGCACATACGCGCCGTGCACCAGCACCACCAGACCAAACAGCAGGTGGCTGTAAAGCCCCAGGGCTACCGAGACCCCGTAGACCCACCACCAGCGGCCTCCTACGGCGATCGCCCGCAGCAGCGCCGCCCCCGCAATCAAAATTAGGCTGGTCCACAGCCCGTATTCCCGCGCCTCTTGGGCGTAAAGTACGTGCAGCGGCGACAGGGTCACGAGGGCAAGTGCGATGACGCTGACCTGCGGGCCTACTTGGTGGCCCACCCCCGGCAAGGCAGCTTTCAAGGGCCGCCACAGCTCCCAGCACAGCCAGTAGACCGCCGGCAGCGCCAGCAGCCCGAACAAGACGCTCACCCACCGCAGCAGACCCACAAACGCCGGACCCGGCGGCCCCAAGGCTAGAGCGCCCCACGCGGTGAGGTAGTAGAGCGGCGGGTGTTCGGGGTGCTGTGCCAAGGCCCAAAGCGTTTGCGCAAACGCGCCCGCAGTACCCTGAAACGGCGCTAAATCTGCCACTTGGATGGGCTGGCTCAGCAGCGGCAGCACGGTTTCTTGGGTGTGCCCCGCTAGCCGCAGGGCCGTATAGACTTCATCCACCCAGTAGAGGTTTTCCGACAGGTTGACGCCCCGCAGCAGCAGCCCTATTACCAGGGCCGCAACGATAGTGCCGAGAGCGCCGTGCCGAAACCGCTTGTGCATCAGACCCCGAAGTTGATGAGCAATGTCGCTATATTATCTAACGCCGCTGTTCGCAAAAACGCCGCTGCCCCGCAGCAGCTCCAAAAACACAAACGTGGTGGGGGGCTGGAGTGAATTGGCCACGATCGCTGCGCCGATTACCCGCTCTAGGGGAACCGGGAGCGATCGCACCTGCACGGTAGAGGGAATCGGCATCGCGGTCAACCGGGGCAGAATCGCTGCGCCCAGGCCCTGAGCCACCATGCTGACAATGGTGGAGTCTTCTTTAATTTCGTAGGCGATGTTGAGGGTCTGGTCCCACTGGGCCCAGTGCTTGCGCACCGCAGAGGTACATTCGGCGTAGTTGTAGAGGATAAACTCGTGCCGAGAGAGGTACTCCCAGCTCAGCTCGTCGGGAATGGAGGTCTGGAGGGGCAGCAGCACCACATACTCATCCCGCGCCACCTCCCAGGTCTCAAACTCCTCCGAGCGGGGCAGCGGCACCAAACCAATGTCAGCCGCCCCCTCCCGCAGCGCCCGCTCCACCCCCAGCGGGTCTAGCTCGTCGAGGGAAATCTCCACGCCGGGGAACCGCTGTCGAAACTGGGCAATCATCGGCGGCAGTACGTGGGTGGCGGCGCTGCGAAAGGACGCGATGCGCAGATTTCCGCCGTTGAGGCCTTTGTACAGGTTCACCTCAGCCTCGATTTGCTCCTGCATCTGCAGCATTTGGTGGGCGTGGCCAATCACCCGCTCTCCCACTGGGGTCAGCCGGGCGCCGAAGCGGCCCCGCATCAGCAGCGCCACCCCCAATTCGTCTTCCAGGGCGGCGATCGCCCGACTGACGGCGGATTGGGATAGCCCAAGATGGATTGCAGCGGTGGAAAAGCTGCCGTGCTCTACGACTGCCGCCAAAACTTGGAGATGCGAAGTGTTCATAACGTTCATCTATGCGAGTTGCGCATAGATATAAATCGCGTACTGTTTTGATCCGTTTTAACCTGCTTGATAGCGTGATTCTAAGAGCAGTGAGTAAAGGTTAGCAATTTGCTTTTTCAGTAGACGGGCTTTACGTCGAGTCATCTTCCGTTGGAAACAGATTTTCTGTGGTCTTACTGATGAGTAAGTATCTCGTTAATGCTAGCTGAAGCCGTTAGGTTTTATCTCTCAGGTCTGCTCAAATACTAGGCTAACTTGCTGTTAGCCTCAGCTCGCGTCGTCAGCACCTACCCAGAACTCCTATGTTTGAACTCATCTCTTATAAAAAGTTTCGCGACACACCCGGCGTCAAATTTTTTGATATTACAGTGACCCCCTCCAACGCCCGCGACCTGGTTTTTCATGACGGTCCTGCCACAAGCCCCAACAATGATGCCGATGACAATTGGCAATTTTATCTTCATCCCCGTCAAGAAGATAACCTACTGGCGTTAAGCGGGGGACGGACATTTTGCCTGGTAAATTTATCCTGGCAGGTTCCCTTTCATGTGGTGCGGCTTGAGGCCAATGGTGACATCCTGCGCATTCCACCCGGTACATTCCACCGCTCCGTGTCTGACCCAGACGGGTCGCTCGTACTCAACCAGGCGGTACGGCAGGCCAACGCAACCTTGGAAGGCGAGTTTCGCGTTTACAACAGCGGCGAGATTCCGCGACTGCGACAGGTGATTGCGGAGTATGCAGGACTGAAGCAGGACAAGACGCTAAGCCGCCCCTGGAGAAATGCGCCTCTGCCTAAAGCGGCTTAGGTTTCTCTAAGGCAGCTTGTAGCTAGACACGCGCATTTTGACCTCCCCGAGGCGGGGGTCGGAGCCGAAGACAAGCATCAGCGACGCCGACAGAATTGTGCTAGTCATTTCTATCGCCCAACCTGCAATCCACGAACTATCCTAGATAACAGAGAGAGGAGGCGAGGTGGTTGCGGGCCGACAGGTCCGAGGAAAGTCCGGGCTCCCCAAAGACCAGACTTGCTGGGTAACGCCCAGTGCGGGTGACCGTGAGGATAGTGCCACAGAAACACACCGCCAGCGGGAGGCCTAGGTATATCCTGAGCCTTTGCGGGTAAGGGTGCAAAGGTGCGGTAAGAGCGCACCAGCAGCATCGAGAGGTGCTGGCTCGGTAAACCCCGGTCGGGTGCAAGGTCAAAGGAACGACGGTTGGTCTTTTACCCGTTCCGCCTTTGAGAACCGCTTGAGGCGTGCGGTAACGTACGTCCCAGATAGATAACCGCCCTCCCTTTAGGAGAACAGAACCCGGCTTATGTCCTCCTCCCTCTATTTTTTGTATCTTTCACCATGACTGCCATTCCAGAGCTGCGCCAGCGATCGCTCCAAACCCTAACGGCCAAGCTAGGGCTTACGGACACCAACGCCATTCAGTGGCCCCTGCTCGATCAGGCCCTCACCCACGTCACCGCCGACCCCAAGCGCAACTACGAGCGGCTAGAGTTTGTGGGGGATGCTGTGGTGCGGCTGTCCACGGCGTCGTTTTTGTTCGCCGCCTATCCCGATCTCCCCGAAGGCGAGCTGTCCGCCATCCGCGCCGTGCTGATGAGCGATCGCGTCCTCACCCAAATTGCCCAGCGCTATGGACTGCTGCGCTACGTGCTGATGAACGCCAGCGCCGCCGCCGACACCGCCGCCCAAGACACCATCGCCGCCGCAGCCTTTGAGGCCCTGCTAGGCAGCCTCTACCTCAGCACCGCCGACCTCTCCCTCATCCAGCCCTGGTTTGATCCCCATCTCAAGGAATTTGCCGAAGCGGTGAACCAGGACCCCGCCCACCGCAACTACAAGGGCGCCCTGCAGGGGCTAACCCAAGGCCGCTACCAAACCCTGCCCGACTACCGCGTGGAGGAAGTTATGCTGGTGCATGGCCACCCGGAGCGGTTCGTGGCCCAGGTATGGCTGCAGGACAAAGTTTGGGGTGAGGGGAAGGGGCCGTCTAAGAAGCTGGCGGAACAGGCGGCGGCACAGGAAGCCTTAGTTGCGCTTCAGGCGGCGCTTCAGGCACTTCAGGCGGCGCCTCAACCCGAGAATTAAGATTCGGGCGTCCCTTGAGCCAGTACGTACGCATGTCGCCTTTGCCCTTGACGTGAATCAGCCCGCGCTCTTCCAGGCGATAGTGCTCTCGCAGCCGCAGCCACACCGCCTCGGTAACCTGGATGCCCCCCGGCTCCCCCTGGGACTCCATGCGGCTAGCGATGTTGACCGCATCCCCCCACAGGTCGTAAACAAACCGCTTGCGGCCAATCACCCCAGCAATTACCGGCCCCGTGTTGATGCCAATGCGAATGCTCAAAGGACGCCCCTGGGCGCGGCTCAGCCTCACGATCGCCCGCTGCATGTCTAGGGCCATGTCGGCGATCGCCTCTACGTGCCGCGCTGAGGCATCAGGAATCCCGCCCACCACCATGTAGGCGTCTCCGATAGTTTTAATTTTTTCGAGCTGGTGCTTATCCGCAAGCTGGTCGAAGAGGGAGAAAATTTGGTTCAGCAGCTCCACCACCTCGCGGGGCGGCATGTTCGACGCCATTTGGGTAAAGCCGACGATGTCGGCAAACAGCACGGTGGCCTCGGCAAAGCTATCGGCAATGGTGCCGTTGTCGCGCTTGAGCTTCTCGGCGATCGCCTGGGGCAAGATGTTGAGCAGCAGATGCTCCGAGCGGTTCTTCTCGGCGTTGAGGGCCTGGCGGGTGGTGAATTGATTCCACTGTAGGCGCTCGTAAAAGTACACCGACAGGGTAGAGACGCCGCAAAACCAGAAGATGTAAAGGGTTTGCCGCAGGTTCCACTCTAGGGTGTCGTTGGCCAGGGGCAGCCCCAGCAGCATGTTGACGCCGTAGTAGTAGGCCAGCACCACTAGTTGGGACAACAGATGCAGCGGCCACCGCAGGGGAATCAGGGTCGCCTGCACCAAAAACACCAGCGTCCAAGAGCGCAGGCCCGGATGGGCAAAGCCGTTGAGGGTGGCCCACACCTGCTCGATCAGGGTCACGGTCAAAGACGCCGCCAGAAAAATCCGACCGGGGTGTCGGCGCCCCCAGGGCAGGTACAGCAGCCACAGGTAAAGCAAGAGCAGCGCCTGTATCACGAGCGCCATGGGCAACCAGTAGGGCGTCTCTGCAATGGACTCTGGCGTGGCGATGAAGCGCAGCAGGGTAAAGGTGATGTAGATGCCCACCGCTAGGGCCAGCGCGACAACGAGGCGATTGCGGATAAAGCGCCGTCGCCACAGCCGATAGTCGGGCTGCACGTCTAGGAGAAGCTCGCGCCTCCAGTCGGAAATCGTTTGGCTAATCAGTCGATTCACAGCACCCTTAGAAATAGCGAATCCCAGTAGATCCCTGTTTGTAATAGGCCCCAGGGCCAGCCGCAGCGCCTAAACCTTCTCCTTTGTCTTGAGCGATCGCCGCAGCACAATGAGCTCGTCGCGGTGCCCCGTCACGTTGACCGCAGGCTCGTCTGGAACCAAATCTAGAATAATTTGCTCCACCCGCGCCGACCGCCGCCAGTAGAACAGGCCTGCCAGGGGAGACAACACCGCCAAAAGCAGACCCCAGGACCCCAGGGCGGGGAGCAGCAGGCCCAAAACTAGCCCTAGGCACAGCAGCCCGACGGCGGCTAGAGCCGTGAGAAATATCGCTAAGAAGACGCTGGGCTGGACCTGGCCAGACAGGACAATGCGGGGATTGCTGGCGGAGACTTCCCGCGGCAGCGGCGTGTAAGCCCGCTGGGTGAAGTGGGTCACGAGGTCCTCCACAAGCTGGCGCGGCGTCTGCCCACCGGTGGCCATAAACCGGGCGGTTTCAAGGCGATCTTTGGTGGAGGCGCGGATGAAAAAGACTAGCCCCACTAAAATCAGCGAGGTCAGCAGCAGGGTTGACGATAAGACGGGCGCGGCAGTCATAGGCGTGCGGGTTGGTTTTCCCCATTATCTCTCAGCAAGTTCGCTTCCAGTGCGTCTAGCGCCTGCGGGGTGCCGTGTTTCATGGCGCTATAGGTCGGCGAGGAAATCCGGCAGGTCTAGGACGTGAAAATAGATTAGGGCGGAGACCACCACGGTGTAGAGGGTGGCGCCGCCGAAACCCAGCAGCAGGTCCCGCTTTAGGTTGCGGCCCTCTTCGGTGAAGAAGACATCCATGGTGCCAAACTGCATCATGAGGATGCCCAGGACGTTGGAGAGCCAGTACCCCGCGACGGTGCCCGGAAGAAACCAGCCGGGGAAAATCCAGCCCACGCCATAGCCGAAAGCAAGGGCGATGGGCAGGTTGAAGAACAGGTCGTTCCACCAGGACAGGGGGGAGAGCATGTAGCCGACGCCCACAAGGGCGCCGCCGCGGAGTTTTTTCAGCAGGGTCATGGAGATTTGAGGGAGGCCGCACGAGCTTTAGTATAGGTAATCTCCGGTAGAATCGAGGCAGATTTAGGGAGGCACCACTATGGCGGAAGAGCGAATGTATGGCGGGCTGCGCCGCGCGGATATTGTGTTGGCCTATACCTTTTTGCGGGTGATTATTGGCATCAACTACTTCAACCACGGGGTGACGCGCATCGGCAACCTGCCGGGCTTTATGGATGCCATGGTGGGGGCGATGGAGGGGGCCTGGATGCCGGAGGCGCTGGTGCGGCTCAATGCGGCGATCGTGCCGCCGCTGGAGCTGGTGGTGGGGGCGCTGCTGGTGCTGGGGCTGGTGACGCGGGGGGCGCTGATGGCGACGCTGGCGCTGATGGCGATGCTGATGTACGGCGTGACGATTGTGCAGAATTGGGATACGGCGGCGAGTCAGCTGATTTATGACGTTATTCTGGTGCTGCTGCTGGCAGGGCTGAGTTTCAATACGTTTTCGCTGGACCAGCGGATTTGGGGAAGGCGATCGCGGCAGTTGGAGACGGTGGACTGAACTGCTTCCTCTCTATGTTCAGTTATTCAAATCGGAGGCCGCAAAGATCAGGGCTTGGTGGATATCTGCCTCTTCTAGCTCTGGAAATTCTTGGTAGAGTTGACGGTCAGGATAGGTTGCTAGCAGCTCAATGACCCGGCGAACGGTGATTCGCATGTTGCGGATGCAGGGCTGGCCATTCATTTTGTTGGGGTTGCTTGTGATGCGATCCATCCTCATTTCAGGGTTCTACTAACCGCTATAAGTTCAGTTGGGCGATCGCGTTTCGTATGCTTTCAGCATCTACATCAGTCTGGTCAGACTTGGAGTAGATCGTGACCAAGATAATCTGCTCGTCGGTCTTGAGGTAGTAAATTACCCGATACCCTGCGCTTTTGCCTTTACGGATGTCGCTGTTTCTTACCCATCCCAAAGCTGAGAGAGCGGCAGCGTTTGCCCAGTCACAGCTTGTTGCATGCCTTCCTGTAGCCCAGCTAGAACAACATCGGTTGGGGTGTCGTCGGGGTCATTGTCTCCATCTTCGGAAATTAGGACGATGACTTTGACGCGCCGGTTGTGGGGCAGTTCTAAGGGATAATCTAAAGAAAGCTGTCCTTGGTCGTTGACTGTTGCAATTGCTTCGATGGCTTTCATGGGTGTTTGCTTTACGCTTTGGGTTTGCAGTCTTGGGGCTGGGGTCCTTCGTCTTCTACGCCGATTGCGAAGCGGGCGGGGAGGCGGATGGATTTGAAGCTGTTGGGTTTGCCGACGATGCCCTTCATGGCTTGGGTGGGGTATTTGTCGTCAATGTCATCGCTTGTTGGATCATTGCTTGGCTCGCTGTCGATATCGTCGCTGAAGTGTGCCCGCACGATGATGGTTTGGTCAGGGTCGAGAGCGTCAACTACCTTTTCGGTGATGAAGGGGCGCTCGAAGTTGTGGGGCGTTTCGATGATGTGGCGATCGATGAGTTCACCGTCTTCGGTGAGGACTTCCCACCAGTCGGCATGGCGATCGCAGTCTTCGTCGGGGCTTTGAACCGTGATGCTGAGCTTGTAGCTTCCGGTAGACTCTTCGATTGGATTAATATTTAGGACCACAGGCCCATCGATGAGCTGCGGTGTCTTGCTCTCGGCATAGTGCGTCAAGATTTGGGCGAGTCCAGCGATGCGGTCGGCTTCTAGGCAGGTTCGTAGCGATCGCAAGGCTGTTCTCCAGTCTCCAAAGAGGGCTTGATCAGAAGCCACTAGGCTTAAAACAGATGAGGCATCGGCTCGTTCTGCCGTGGGGCGAATAGCTAGCAGTAGTTCTTCAGCTAAGTCAATACTGCCTTGCCGTACAGCCGCGCTGGCAATGGCACTCAACGCATCGGATTTGGAGCCAGGGTCATCGATATTGTCGACAACGCTAGATACCCGCTGTAGAAGCGCTAAACTATCGAGCCTGGCAGCGATTTGAGAAATATTTTGAACCGCAGTGGCTCGCGTACTTCGACTCTCAATATAGTTATCAATCAAGTCAAGCCCTCTATTGTGCTGACCATCTCTTATCAGCGCAGCCGCAACCTCAATCTTTACCCCAGGGCTAACGCTGCTACCCGCCCTACCCCCCGCCAGGAACCCCCCACCACACAGAAACTGCCCCGGCCCCGGTAAGTTAACATAACCATACCCCCACCCCACCCCCCAAACCGAAGGCCCGCACCC
>JBHJHJ010000080.1:0-60189 GCA_050330955.1 Elainellaceae cyanobacterium
GTAATGATCCTTGTAGAACATCTCAACCTGGGAAAGCAGGTGCTTGGCCAACGTCAGCAAACGCTGATACAGTCGCTCGTCCTCCTCGGGTGAGGGCGGCTGACCATCCCTCAAGTTCAGCGGCTCAGCGGGCCCTAGCCCCGTGTCAGCTTCGAGCTGAGTGATGCGCTCCACCAGAGCGCCCCAGGGCGCCGTGACAAAGTGGTATTGCAGCCCCAAGGGCACAATCAGCACCGCCTCATCGGTCCGCCCTGCTTTACGCAGGTCGTCTAGGCACCAAAAACCAAACTGGGCAATGCCGGGCTCAATTGGGCTTACCAGCTCATTGTGGCCATTGGTGGCGCCCTCAGGGGCGATCGCTACAGGAAACTGCCCCGAGGCAAATAGCTCACGAATTGAGCGCAGTCCTTGAGCGTCGAGCACACCGCGACGAATTGGAGTCCCCCCTAGCCTAGAAAATAGCCAGCCCATCCAGCGCCCGGCCCACAGGGGAATGCCGCGCTCATAGACAAAATGGGCGTGGGTGGGCTGAGAGAGAGAAATGTTGGTCTTTGAGACCACCTGCGGCAGCTTGTTCCAAAGGACGTGGGCCAGACAGGGCGGGTCGTCAGATGTTGGGTGGCGAAATGCGAGCAGCACGCGTACTTTACCCGTTTCAAAGGCCTGATAGAGCTCTGCTAACGTCTTGCCCTCCACCAGCTCAACATCGACCACGCGGAGCCGATATCGCAGCCAAAACGGCATGATGCGAGCGCTCATCCACCGCACGGCTGCCGTGTAGCGAGGCGGAATGAACTCCAGAGAAGGTTTGGCGCGGGTAATAATTTGGGGCATTGAGTCAAAATAACGTGACGCCTAGCGCTGCTGAGGCTAGCGCAGAACTTCTTCCAGCTTGTGCTGATCCCAGAGCTGCTGATACAGGCCTGGCTGGTGCAGCAGCGTGTCATGGGCACCCGATTGCACAATCCTACCGTTATCCATAACAAAAATTCGATCCGCGGTCGCCGCTGCAGACATTTGATGAGAGATAAAGATCACGGTCTTCTGGGCTGTTCCCCCCGAAAGGTTGCTCAAGATGGCGCTGGCGGTACGGCTGTCCACGCTGGAAAGGGCATCGTCCAAAATTAGGATAGGGGCATCCACCAGCAGCGCCCGTGCTAGGGCAGTCCGCTGCCGCTGCCCTCCCGATAGGGTAATGCCCCGTTCCCCCACCAGGGTGTCGTATTGCTTAGGGAAATTAAGAATTTCCCCGTGAATCTGGGCCTGCTTGGCGGCGAGCTCCACTTCGGGCTGCTCGGCAATGGGGTCACCGTAGCGAATATTATTGCGGATAGTAGTGCTGAACAAAAAGCTATCCTGAGGCACGTAGGCGATCGCTGTCCGCAAATCCTCAAGTTTGAGGGTGGTAATGTCGTGGCCATCGACAAAAAGCTGCCCCGCATCGATGTCGAGCAGGTAGGGGACAGCATTGGCCAAGGTGGATTTGCCAGAACCAATAGGCCCGACAATGGCCACCGTCTCGCCCGGAGCAATGCTAAATGTGATCTGGTCGAGGGCAGGCTGAGCTGCACCGGCGTAGTGATAGGTAAGCTGCTGAGCTTCAATCTGCCCTTGAACCTGGGATAGCTCCTGGGCATTTTGCCCGGTGTAGATTTTAGGTTTAACGGACAAAATCTCCTGCACCCGAGCAATACTCACCTCACCGCGCTGGTAGGCCGTGATGGTAAACCCCAGCAGCGCTGTGGGAAAAACCAGGCGCTCCACGTAGAGCAGCAGCGCCACAAAATCCCCTACGCTCAGGGCTCCGTTGGCGATCGCCCCCGCCCCCAGGGACAAAACCACCAGCAGACTCACGCTGGCCAAACCACCTAGCAGCGGAAACAAGGTGTTGCGGGTGCGTCCGAGCTGCAGGTTTGCGTTGAGCAACTGATGGTTGAGATTCCGAAACGCCTGCCGCTCATTCTCCTCTTGGCTATAGATCTTGATCAACGCCATGCCGCTCATGTCTTCTTGAATCAGGTCGCTGATGTTAGCGTTTTTCTCCTGCACAACCTGCTGCTCATCCCGCAGGCGCTCGCTGAACAGGTTCACCATAAATAGCATGATGGGATAGACCACCAGGGCCGCCAGCGTCAGCCGCAGGTTAATCGCCACCATAAAGGGTAGGGTGAGGGCATAGGCAAACACGGTGTTGGCCAGGCTGAGGACCGCAAATCCGACCAGACGGCGAATGTTGTCCACATCGCTGGTGGCGCGGCTGATAATTTCTCCAGGCTTCACGCGCTCAAAATAGGCTGGCTCTAACCTCAGCAGATGCTGGAAAAGACGCTGTTTGAGGTCGAACTCAACCTGACGCCCGACCCCAAAGATTAGCGTCCGCGACACCATTCGCACCCCCCACATCAGAGAGGACATCACAATCACCGTAACGGCGGCTTGCAGAATCTGATCGAAGCTAAACGTCACCTCTAGCCGATCGATGCCGTTACGAATAATCTGGGGAATGTAGGCGCCAAGACCGTTGACCACCAACAGCGCAACGACACCCAAGGCTGTTTTATGCCAGTAGGGTCGAACGTAGGAGCCAAGGGTTTTGAGGGTAGATTGGGTCATCGTTGGCGATAGACGAAGTCAGATCAAATCGTAGCGCACACTACAGCGTCTACCCATCTATGCTACTGCCTCTTGGCAAATGGCCCAGCAAGACCTATCCATCAATGGGAGAATAGAGCCATCCCCGCAAGAAGTAATATATGGTCGCTAGGTATTCTTCAATAATATCGCTCGACAGATTAAGCGCTTCTGCTGTCGGCAGCAAATCTCCCAATCGCATCAAGATATCTTCGTTCTCGGTTTGAAATCCGTAAAAGTCAGTTGGGGCCGGGATGATGTCGCTCCTCAACACCCCAAGGCTGTCTGCAAAGGTAGACCTAGCGCGGCGGACTTTAGTCGCAGGGGCGACCAGGAGCATTGTGTACCCAGTTTCGCTGTATCCCCTCGCAGACAAGATTACTGCAACTTCTCCTGCGCTCGTCCTCATGTCAACGCCAAGCTCATCCACCACCACTTGCCCAGGCGGCACGCCAAACGCGTCCAAAATCCGCACAATATCTGCCTCGACCTCAGCAGTATCGTCTGAAATTTGTGGCCCAGGGCTCACAATAACTAGGGGTGCAATTCCCAAAAACAGCTGCTCCTGATAGAGCTGACCAGCATACTGCAGCCGACTGACAAAGCTGTTACCAAATCCGTTGTCCGGGTTGTTAAGCTGCGTACCGCCGCGATAGGCCGGGTCAGACGGGTTGAGCCCGTCACCGAGTACTACAATGACGTCCGCGGCCCGGCCCTGGTCGTTGAGCGCAGCGAGCTGCTCAGCCGTCTCCTGAGTGCGATTGACCAGCCAATAGGCCACAAGGGGCGTACTGAAGATCCACAGAACGGCCAGCGCCCAGGCGACTAAGTTAGCGTCCATTTCTTTGAGCCCTTTACGCAAGGCAATAGCCAGCAACAAAATTGATAGGCCTAGGGGCTTGAAGGGAAACGATAGGACAGTCCAAATTGGGCCAACAAAGGCATCATTGGGATCTTGAAATGCAACGATCGCCAGAGCCACGAGAGCAATCCCCCCTAAAATCGTGAGGTAGTTACTGGGGATTAGCTCTCGAACGATATACCAGAATAGCCAAGCAAAAATGGCCAGTAGAAGAATGCGGGTTAGCAGTTCAGGCATAGCAAAAGGCTCTCAACCGGTTCAAACAGATGCGTCAGGTCTCAAATTGGCGGGAAAAGCGGGTTTATCAAACCCCAGTCAAGCAATAAGATAACGCCTAATCTGCGCTTATTGAAACAGGGGAATCGACCTTTTTTCATAAAAACGCAGTCTGACGACCGGGCTTTTGCGATCGCATCCTCAAGCTAGTAGATAAAAGCACAAAGCAAATGCCGTATCTTGCGAGTAGGCTACCGCAGGAACGCAAGACCTAAGACCTGATTTGAACCGGCATCACAAGGTAGGTCATCTTGGCCCCACCTAAAGGCGTCACCACAGCAGGGCTGATGGGGTTATTAAATTGAAGCTGTACTTCAGCCGAGTTAATCGCCTTTAGGCCTTCTAGTAAGTAGCGAACGTTGAAGGCTATCTCCAAATCTTCTCCTGTGATTTGGGCTGGGATTGCTTCGGTTCCGCTGCCCACATCTGGTGCATCGACCGTTAAGACCACCTCCCGCTTGCCGCCATTCAAAGCGAGCTTTACCGTTCCATTCTTCTGGTCTGCCAATACTGAAATTCGCTCAAGCGCTCCCACGAGCAGCCGACGCTCAATAGTCATCTGTCGGCCAAACTGACGGGGGATGAGCTGACGGTAGTTGGGATATTGTCCCTCCAGAAGGCGGCTAGTCAACCGCTTGCCCTCCCATTCCACCACCAGCTGCCCTTGGTCAAACTGCAGGGCGATCGCTTCGGTAGCAGGGTTTGACTGCAGCATTCGCTCTAGCTCTCTCAACGCTTTTCCAGGCACCGTCACATCAAAATCGGCTCCTTCGGGGGCGTTCCCTTCAACGGTCTTGACGACAGCCAGGCGATGGCCATCTGTTGCAGCGAACTCAAGACCGTCAGTCTCCGAGGTCAAATGCACCCCTGTGAGCACCTGTTTTGTCTCATCGGAGCTGGGCGCAGAGGCGAATAGGGACCCCTGTAGCCCTTCTGCTAGCGTTTCTACAGGTAACGTTGCAACGTCGCTTTCCCCAACCGTAGGCAGCTCTGGATAGTCAGCAGCGCTTAACCCTCTAACCTGATAGCGCCCCGATGCCGCTGTAATTGTAATCAGCTGGTCGCCCTCATCGTCATCGAGGGTGACTTCTCCATCGGGCAAGCGCGAGACAATATCGCTCAGCAGCTTAGCAGGCAATGTGGTGATACCACCAGATTCAACATTCGCGCTAAAGCTAGTCTGCACTCCAATGCTCAAATCAAACCCTGTCATTTTGACCTGCTGCAGGTCGGTATCGGCCTCAAAGAGAACGTTGGCTAGCACAGGATGACTCGGACGAGACGGAATGACTCGATTGACCAAGGAAAGCTGGGCGTTGAGTTCGTTCTGGGCACAAATCAGTTTCATGGGGCTTACCAACGTCTGAGATTGGAAAAACAGGGATTAAGCGAGCGAAGTTGGGTGTTTTGAGCTGAGCACCGGTGCGAACGAGATTCTAGCATCCCTGCTTGGCAGGTTCAATTTTCTGAAATGCCCGCGTTTAAAGCGTTCTGCTAGTTTTAAAGAAAGATTTAAAAGTAGTCGTAGTAGTAGGGGCTGTGGAAACTGTGGAAAATTTGTGGACACCTAGCGGAGTGGGAATTCCACAGCAAACAGGTTGTGGGGAAAACTTGTGGGGAAAACGGAAAGATTTCCTCAGATCGCTTGTACTATCTGGTTTTCCGCAAAAATAGCCTCCACTTTTAACAGAATTTCCCAAAGGTTTTCCACAGCTTTTCTCAGGTTTTCCACAGACCTGATAGTGTTTTAGACGACAAAGTTGTAATTTTTCTTAGTTATCGATAGGCTGCGCTTACGACTCCTTTTGTGGCAGAAATGCTCCTGGCTCCGGTAATACATGTATTGTAAAAACATACTATCGTGCCATTTTTTACAGCCCCTTCACGGCGCGTGCCAGGTTTCCTCTTATAACGGAGAAGAGGGCTAACGCAGAAGGGAAACGCTCATTGCTTACCTTGTAGGCGATTCGAGCACCTTAGATTAAAGGTTCAATTGGCGCATGGTCGGCTGACAGGCCTTGCACTGACCAGCGAGTTTTGTCTACAGTAAAAAATTAGGAAAGTTATGTCGTCTAGAATCTGCTCAGGGGCTGATTTTGTTGCCGCTTCGCTTGTTGGGACCGATTTGAGCGATCGCGATTTAAGCCATATCACGATGCATAGTGCAGATTTGAGGGGGGCAGTACTGACCCAGACTGACTTGAATGGAGCAGACTTGCGTAACACTAGGCTGACGGGCGCGACGCTGTGTGGGGCAAACTTACAGAACGCTAATTTAGAAGGCGCAGCTTTAAAGCGGGCAAATTTGAGCGATACAATTCTGATTGTGGCTTGTCTACGCCGGGCCGATTTACGCCGAGCTAACCTCATCGGCGCAAACTTGATCGGAGCAGATTTACGAGGCGCGAATTTGGCTGGGGCAAAGATCAAGTGGGAGCAGCTCCGCTATGCATTGATCACCAATGCTGTGCTTCCAGACGGAAAAATTCGCGATCGCAAAGACGTGATGTTCGATGCGCCGTTTGCGACTTGTCTGTCGGAGTTGTTCTATGGCAATCGGTCTGTTGTCATCTAGCGAATGAACTTGAGCGAGGCAGGTCTAAAAAGGTTCTAGTTTTGCGGTGAGCGCTCTCCATCCACCATACCCTCAACGTTTGCTAAAGCTACAGCAGAGGAACCGGCCATTGTGGTAGAAGTACCGTAGCTGCCGCAGTAGACGCACCGTGTTCTAGGGGAGGAAAGCAATGGCAAAGCGCAAGTCGTCAACATCAGAGACCGAGCCCGCACTTGCTAAGGTGCTGCCCCATGAAAAACTGCTGCAGCTGGAGGAAGAGCGCCGCTGGCTGCTAAAGCAGATTCGCCGCAAGCGGACAGAGCTGGACAACTTCATTTCGCAGATGCGTGATCTGGCGAGCGAGCTGTTTCAGCGCAGCTCGGGCAGCTTAAACGAAATGAAAGCGCTCGATACAGAAATCCATGCCCTGTTTGATGAAATTTTTAAGCGGAAGTTTGGTAAGCGATCGCGCCGTCAAATAGAGCAGGTCTACCGCAATCTGCAGCTCCAGGGCGTGATCAGCGTTAACCCTGAGTTTATGAAAGCCTTCATGGACCAGGACAGCGACTCTAAAGCCGGTCCTGCGGATTTTTTCGGCGAAGACTTTGACCCTGATTTCTTTAATCAGGCGTTTCCTGGTGTAGGGGAGCAAGGGCGACCCGCTGCTGAGGACGAAGAGCCGTCGGGATCATCGGCTCCTAGTCGCGATCGCGCCATGCGACAGACTTTTCTGCGGCTGGCGTCGGTGTACCACCCTGACCGCGCTGAGGATGAAGACGCCCAAGCCCGCAACACCGAAATCATGAAGGAAATTAACCAGGCTTACCGGTCTGGGGACTTTGCCCGGCTGCTGGAGCTAGAGCAGCAGCAGGATAGCGACGAGCCTATCGAAATCGATCGGTCTTCGGAGAGCGAGGTTGAGCGGGAGTGCCGACGGCTAGAGCGGGAGAATGGTGAGCTGAGCGACCAGTATGAGGGAATTAAGCAGGAGTTGCGGGACCTGCGGAATAACACTCAAGAAGGCGTAATGGTCAAGAGCTACCGCAAGGCTGCCAAAGAGGGGGTAGACCTCGTGGGAGAGCTGATGGAGGAAGCGGCGGCTGAAGTCGAGATGGTGGAAGAAATTCGCGATTTTGTACGAGACTTTCGCGATCGCAAGATGACGATTCAGGAGTTTGTAGATGGGCCAGGGCCCAATTCTCCAGAGGAGATGATTGCGGCCATGGAAGAGATGCTGGGCGTTACTATCAACTTTGATCCTGAGATCTTTCGGTAGTCGCCCCAACTGCACGATGTCAATGTGCAGTCCATCACTGCACCGCTGAATCAGACCTCAGGAGAGCAAGACGCCTTGATGACCCAGCAGCGCTCAGAGGCAAGCTTGACGGCGATCGATATGGATGTTCTAACGAGTGAAATACGAGGGGAAAATGGCCGAGAGAGCAAAGACCGATTCTATCGGCTGCGGCTCTGGGAGCGCAGCTTCCTGGGATGTAAGGCCGTAGACTGGCTGATACGTACCCAGGGAATATCAGAACAAGGCGCGGTGGACATCGGCCCAGTAATGCTGATGGACCGCGGGGTGATTCGTTATGTGGCAGACGAGCAGCTATTTCAAGATGGGTATTTTCTCTATCAATTTTATGATGATGAACGTGATGGAACCAAACGGAGCTGATTTGTGATCAACCGCTCACACGGGCGACTCTACGGCAAGATGTTCCTGGATCACGTTCAACAACTGGTCAGGCTTTGGCGGTTTTACTAAAAATTCAGTGGCGCCGGCTATGCGGGCTCTGGCGTAGTCAACCGGCTTACTCTGCCCAGTTAAAATAATGATGGGCGTCGCCTTGAAGGCAGGCGTGTCCCGTAGAAACTTGCAAATGCTGTAGCCATCGGCATTGGGCAGCATGATGTCCAGCAGAATGAGCGCCGGCTTATGCTCAATGAGCTGGGAAAATCCCCGCATGGGTTCTTGAATGATTAGTGCCTCGTAACCCGCAGAAACCAGAATTTTTTTAAGGCTGTGAGCTAGAACAGGACTATCGTCAATGCAGGCGATCAGGGGTTGATTGTGCCCTGCAGGTTCGGGCTGAGGATTGGATCTAGCCGTCTCGGGCTTGGCGTTGGATTGAGTCTTCTGAGCTGTTGCTGTAGGCTCTAAAGTTTTGAGGCCGGAAGCGGTTTTGAGATTGGAAGAAAGCGGTTGAATCGCTAATCGGGCGAAATCTGGAACAGTTGCAAACTTCAGAGTGCCGTCTTCGATAAACGGCTTCAATAAGCCTATGGTTTCTTCCAAAGATTTATTCAAGTGACTAGCGATTTCCCAAAAGGTAAAGCCACCCCTCAGGTAAGACAAGTCAAGCGGTAGCCTATCACAGAGCGTTAATGCCTCAGCCTCATTTCGGAGTATCGGTGAGGCTGCAGGACTCACCCGTGTCAGCCCTGCAGCTTGCCACTGCTCCTGCATTTTCCCAGTTTGAATTAGAATCATTTTTCGCTCCCAAACTGAAAGAGCGATGCTGCGATAGGCTGCTGACGCAGGAAATGAAGCCGCTTGCCAACTCAGGAACAAGCGATCGCTTAGGCTAAGTTCAAACAAGCACTCTTGGATCAATGCGCGAAGCATGACCTTAACGCGAATTGGGCTGAGTTTCCGGCAGTTCAGGCCCTGATTGAGCAGATCCATTTGCCAGAGAGAGTCGTCAGGTGATTGGGGCATATCGGTGCGCCAATCGTAACTGGGAAAATACTGCGCTAAATGTCGGTTCAAGCGCCGAACGGCATGGTGCCTGTCTTCTATGTAGAAGAGCCGTCCTTGAAGAAAGCTGAGCTTCGAGGCGCCCAATCGATTTTTGAGAAATAGATATCCGCTAAAGGTTTCTTCTGTGGGCGTTAGTAGCTGGGTTAATTCAGTAAGCTTCATTAGAAGTCCAAATACTCACATCACACAGGTCTTGGTATCAAGGTGACTGTGAATCATGCCAAGCAACTGATCGCTATTGGGGGGTTTGATCAAAAACTCCGTTGCACCTGCTAAGCGAGCCCGAACGCGATCGACAGGCTTGCTGTGGCCGGTCAGAATGATGATAGGCGTTTTTTTAAACACGGGCGTGTCCCGCAAAAACTTGCAAATGCTGTAGCCGTCCGCGTTGGGCAGCATTAAATCTAGTAGGATTAGGGCAGGCCTATGCTCTATGAGCTGGGAAAAGCCCCGCATGGGCTCCTGAATAATTAGGGCGTCGTAGCCTGCCGAAGTCAGAATCTTTTTGAGGCTGTGGCCCAAGACAGGGCTATCGTCGATGCAGGCAATCAGAGGTGGGGTGCCCTCTGACCGAGACGGGTGGGGGTGAGGCGCGTGAGGTTCTGAGGGCTTAGATTTTGGCGCAAGGGCTTGCTGAGCTACTTCTGTGGGTGGCGTTTGAATCTGTGAAGCCGGAGCCGCTATCAGTTCAGTCGGTGGCGTGGATAAATCAGGTACAGTCAAGAACTCTAGGGTGCCGCCCTGGACAAAGGGTCTCAGCGATGTGGCAATGTCTTGAGGCTGCCGATTGAGACGCCCGGCAATCTCCCAGAGAGTAAAATCGCCCCTGAGATAGGCGTGGTCGAAGGGGAGGTTTGTGGGAAGCTGCGAGGCTTTCACCTCTTTTTTGAGTGTGGGCGATTGGGCTGGGCTACACTGGGCTATGCCAGTGGTAAGCCACTGTTCTTGCATACTTTTGACCTTGCCGAAGGTCATCTTAATTTCCCAATTAGACAATGCGATGCTGCGATAGGTCTGCGATATTGAAAATGGAACTGCTTGCCATTCACGCTCTAGGCGATCGCAAAGGCTCATTTCAAACAAGCACTCCTGCAGTAACGTTCGCAGCATAAGCTTGATGCGGATCATGCTGAGCTGCTGGTTGTCGAGCCCTTGATTGAGCAAATGCATTTGCCAGCCTCTCTCATCTGACGATTGAGTCGCATCAACTTGGCAATCGTAGGTGGGACAATACTGCTTCATGCCTCGGGTCCAGCGTCGAACCGCGTGACGCTCATCTTCAGCATACAGAAACCGACCTTGAACAAAGGCAAGCTTCCAAGCAACCTCCTGATTTTTGAGGACTAGATACCCTCCGAAGTTCTTGTTGGGGAGCTCCAGGAGTTGAATTAGCTCGGTGATGTTCATTTGTAGTGAGAATTGAGGATCGGCTAGAAGAGTTGTGATAGGTTCACCATCGCAGCGAGCCATCGCTGTAAAAACACAGCTTTCAATGAACTAACTGGCTAGGCTTTTTTCAAATGTATAGTAGGGCACTCAGATAGCAGGCGCTTAGTCCTATGAGCGGACCAGAGACCGGCTCACGAAAGATTGTGAAACAGCATCAAATTATCCCGGTCTGCCGAGATTAAAGCAAAGGTTACCGAAACGTATGTTTTGCACCGTCGGGATTTTAGTAGAGACCCAACCCAAGTTCTGACGCGAAAATTCTATCCACCTAGAACACAAGTTAACACCGACTCAGTTGGTATACGCCAAAGAAACTCTAGATAATTTATGTTTCTTAATGTTGACGCACGTCTTGTATCAATGGCGGTAACTTTCGATTTTCTCAAGGTTTGCAAGTATCACATCTAGGCTTTACAAACGGCGCAACCGGCTGCTCTGGCAACGGTAGGCCCGGAGCTTGTTTGATGAGTGTTCCTCGGTTTAGAGTCAAAATTTTAGAAAATAATGCAATTCATCCTGCTGCAATGTGAGGGAGAGGAAGAAATGTGTATTGCACGTATCGCGAGCAGCTATGAATCTCATGACTATGGACATGCAGGAACTCATCATTGCTAATAATGGTAAGCTAGATGGAATGAATTTCTCCGGAAAAAACCTGTCGGGCCTCAATCTGGAACGCGCTTCCTTCCAAAATGCAGATTTTCGAGACGCCAACCTCTCTAAGACAAACTTGAGACACGCTAACTTGACGGGCGCTGATCTATATAAAGCTAACTTAGAAGATGCGGACTTGACTAAAGTTATTGCTCGGAACGCAAGATTTTATGGGGCTTGCCTAAAAGGGGCAATCTTGGTCAGAACTGATTTTTGTGATGCTGACTTGTCGCTGTCTTACCTAATCAGCGCAAATATGTTAGGTGCCGACTTTACTCGCGCCATTCTACTCGGAGCAAAGGTCTCGGATGTAGACTTGCAGGAAAGCTGTAGCATCAGCAGTACAATCCTTCCAACCGGAGACCGCTCTAGTGGAAAGACCAAAGCTCATTGGAACATCTGGAATCCTCTAGATAGTGCTGGGCTCTCAGAAAAACCACAAGAAGTAGAAAAACGTCGTTAAGGTTCGTAAACTCATTCTGTTTTGCGATCGCCAAAAAGAAGAGTTGGGTAACCCATCACGTTCTGCCGTGTATTTTCGCTTCACCACTATGCATTCAGTAGCCAAGCTTAAATATCATAGCTGTCGCCTGAATCAAGAAAACTTTTTGCAAGCTTCATAGTTATAGCGATTTCTTATTGCGTGAGATATAGGTTTGAGTGATTAGGGCGCCGCGCCCTCTCACCCAAGACTTCACACATAGAAAATGCCGTAACCACCAGAACAGACTTGTTTGATAGATTTTATTTTCTACGGTCTCAATAGGGTTATAGCGTCTGACCCTGAACGATAGGGAAATCGTAGAAAAATTGGTTTCTCTGTTGCTTTGATCAGGCTGAAGAATTCAACAGTCAGAGCTCGATAGTACAAGCATCATCGAGCCCAATAGATTAATATGCCACGCTCCCTCAAATTGGACGGGTGCACGCTGTAAATTCACTCGATTGTTAAAGGTTATTACGATGGTTGCTAAATTGCTCAACAATTTCAAGAATCTCAAAATTCAGCAGCAGTTTTTACTTCTGGTTGTGTTAAGCGCTACAATTCCTGCTGTCCTTGTTGGTATCGCTGGCGTGTTTTCCGCTTCAGGTTCCCTTTCAAATATCTCGACAGCAACGCTTCAAGAAGAGGTGGATGATAAAGTCGAACAGTTCGACTCTCTTCTAGGCAGTGTCAGCAGCGACGTGCTTTTTCTGAGTCAATTGCCTGAAGTTGAAGGCCTCTTGCGGGCACGGGCTAACGGTGGCACTGACCCCGAAAGAAACTTGTCCTCTGACGCTTGGGTTGACCAGCTAGAGCTTCTATTCAAGGACATGCTGACCCACAAACAAGCCTACGCGCAGCTCCGCTACATCGATTCGTCGGGTCAAGAGCTGGTGCGAGTGACCTCAAACGGCAGTGAAGTCGAGATCAATTCTGGCGCTCAGCTCGAAGATAAGTCCGATTCTGAGTACTTCACCGAGTCCATAGGAATGGATGTCGGTGAAGTTTACGTCTCGCCCGTAGAACTGAACCGCATAGGTGGTGAAATTCAAGAGCCCCAAACGCCTGTCATCCGCTATGGGACGCCTGTTGAAAATGCAGCCGGTGAGAAGCAGGGCATCATTATTGCCAATATCTTTGCTCAGCCGCTGATCGAGCAGTTCTCTGAGATTCGCGAAACTGATGACCTGCATGCGAACGAAGATCTCATCCTAGTTAATCAGGATGGTTACTATATTTATCACCCTGATCCTGCAAAGACCTGGGGATTTGAGCTGGGCAACGATGAAACCCTGGCCAATGACTTCTCTCCAGAAGTGGTAGACGAAATCATGAACACAGAGGTCGGCGTGGTTGATATCGGTAGCCACCTCCTCTCCCACCACAAGTTTGTGCCTGACCCCAAGCATCCTAGCTCGCTGGTGGCGATCGCGGAGGTACCGAAGGGCGTGGTTTACGCTTCCGTAAAGCGGTTTGAGCTATTGTCCGGTCTGGCCCTATTTCTTGCTCTCGCTGTTGGGATTCCCATCGCCGTCCTGCGAGGACGGCAGCTTGTGGGCACTATGGAGAGCTTGGCCACCAATATCTCCACCTCTAGCCAGGAGATGGCCACCACCATAGCCGAGCAGGAGCGTGTGGCCAGTCAGCAGGCGGCCTCCGTGAACGAAACCACCACTACCATGGACGAGCTGGAAGCTTCCTCTCGCCATGCTGCAGAGCAGGCCAACGCTGCGGTTGAAGCTGCCAAGCGGGCCTTTGCTGCTTCAGAACAGGGCACCCAAGCTGTGGATGAGGGGTTAGAGCGAATGTTTGCCCTAGAGAAAAACGTGCAGGTGATTGCTGAGCAAGTGGTAGACCTCAGCAGTCAGGCCAGCCAAATCAGCAACATCTCTCAGCTGGTGATTGACTTTGCCAACCAGACCAACATGCTAGCCCTCAACTCTTCGGTCGAGGCCGTGCGGGCGGGCGAGCACGGTAAAGGCTTTGCAGTAGTGGCTAATGAGATTCGCAAGCTGGCGGATCAGAGTCAGCAGTCTGCCGATAAAATCAACAACTTGGTTTCCACCATTCAGAAGGCCATCAACGAGACCGTTATGGTGACCGAAGAGGGCACGAAAACGGTGAAGATGGGTGTGCAAATGGCCAAGCAGACAGAGACAGCTTTCAGCGAAATTAAGGAATCGGTGAATCAAGTGGTATTAAATAACCAGCAGGTGTCGCTCAACCTGAAGCAGCAGGTGGACGCAATTCAGCAGGTGGTGGATGCCATGGACTTGATCAATCGCGGCGCGAAGGAAACGGCGAGCGGTTTGAACCAGTCAAAAGTGGGAACGGAGCAGCTTAATGACGCGGCTCTAGTTCTGCAGCAGATGGTGTGATGAAGCGCTAATTCATAGCGGTGGGGACGGGGCAGCGCCCTGTCCCTGCAAAATGCCCAACCGTACTCCCAATCTTAGGCCTAGCCAAACCTTCACCCACCATGATGATTCAAGATGAAGAGCTACGTAGTCTCTACCAGACTACTGGCTTAGAGCGACTTCAAAAGCTTCAGATGGGGCTCATGCATCTAGAGCAAGCGCCCAAAGATCAAACCGTGCTTGAAGAGCTGCGGCGTGAAATCCACAGCCTCAAGGGCGACTCTAGAATCGTCGGGCTAGAGGACATCGTCAACCTTTCGCAGCAAATTGAGGATATCGTCAAAGCGATTCAGCACAACGATGTCGCCTTTACGTTAGAGGTGAGCGATCGCCTCTATCACGGGCTTGAGGCCGCAGGGCAACTGGTGCATGAAGCCGCAACTGGTGAACAAGGCGACGTGGACTTTGACACCACATTCGGTCTTTTGGGCAGTGTCCTTGATGTGAAACCGTTATCCTCAGAGCGTCTTCCAGAGGAGCTGGTTTTTCCCCAATCCCCTGGCTCAGACATCGTGCTAACTGAATGCCTCTATATTGATGATGATGAGCTGCGGGAGATCTATCGCACCACCAGTGAAGATCGGCTTCAGGCTTTAGAAATCAGCCTCAGTCAACTGATCGCAGGAGACGACGATCCCATAATTTTAGAAACGCTGCGTCGAGAGACCCACAGCCTCAAAGGCGACTCTAAGGCTGTAGGTCTAGATATCCTGGGAGAGCTGGTCCAGGGCCTGGAAGATATCACTAAAGCAGTCCAGCAGCAGCCCGCACTGCTGACCCCGATGCTGGGTGAAGGCCTTGACTATGGCCTAGGGGCGATTCGGCAGCTTGTAGAAGAAGCGGTGTCTGGAGAGCCCAGCGGGATCGATGCCGCTTCTTTAGGGGAGTACTTGATGGAGCTGACGGATTCGGTCATGGTTCCAAGGCCCAGTCTCTCAGCGCCCAGCCTCTCAGCAGCAAGTCTCTTAGCACCAGAGGCTTCACCGCTGGATATCGTGGTGCCAGAGGCCAGGGTGCCAGAGGCTAGAGTGTCAGAGGCCAGAGTACCAGAGACCAAGGTGCCAGATCTTTCACCGCTGGATATCGCGGCACCTGGCGCCCATCCCCTAGACCCCCAAACCTCGGCTCAGCAGTCAGCTCCGATCGCCGTCAGCGTCATCGAAGACGCAGAACTGCGGGAAATTTACCGCACGACCACTGAAGAGCGGCTGCAGTCCCTCGAAGCCAATCTGCTGTATCTGGAAAAATATCCTCAAGACGAAACAACCTTTGCTGCCCTGCTGCGGGAAGCTCACAGCCTCAAGGGTGACTCCAGAAGTACCGGCGTAGATTCGGTAGAAGCGATCGCCCACGCCGTTGAGGACGTGCTGATCGGCGTGCAGCGGCATCATATTTCCCTCGATTCGGGCGTCAGCGACTCTCTCTATAGAGGGCTAGACGCCATGGGGCAGCTTGCTCAAGAAGCGGTCACCGGAGAAGCTGCAGGGGTAGACACAGCTCAGCTCTTGCAGACGCTCCAAAACCTCCTCCCAATAAACGATCTACAAGAGACGGCAGCGCCGACACCTGAGATCTCTGCCCAACTCCTATCTACTGAGCCTGCTGCTCCAGCCTCAGCGGCTACTCCCATAAGAGAGGGCATCGCTCAAATCGATTCTATCCGGGTGCAAACTCGGGAACTAGACACGCTTCTGTCTCAGGCAGAGGAACTAGCGGTGACCCGCATTCAGATTGCCCAGTCGTCAACTCAGGTGCAGCAGCTCGTTGACCTATGGGAAGCTTGGCAGAGTGGCAAAAAGCCACTCGACCCCTCCGCGCCCGCTTACCCAGAGCGCATGGAGGCGCTGCTGCAGGCGCTGCGCACCACGGTGCAGGACAACAGCAGCAAGCTGGACCTAGTGGCAGAAGACATGCGAGAGCAGGTGCGTAAGCTGCAGCTGCTGCCCTTGTCTACCTTATTTCAGCCCCTGCCGCGATTGGTTCGCGACCTGGCTAAGCAGCAGGCTAAGAAAGTCGAGCTGGTGTTAGAAGGAGAAGACGCCACGGCAGATAAGCGACTGCTTGAGGGCATCAAAGATTCCCTGATGCATTTGGTACGCAATGCGATTGACCACGGCATTGAAACACCGGAGGATCGCCTTGCTACAGGTAAGCCGGCCACCGCAACCTTGCGCATCAAGGCCTATCAAACTGCCATTAGCCTCACCCTTGAAATCTCCGACGACGGCAAGGGATTGGACCTAGAGCGAATTAAGCAGACCGCCATTAAGAGAGGGCTTTATCCTGCAGAGGATCTAGAGGCGATGTCCGTCAGCCAGCTTCAGCGGCTCATTTTGGCGCCTGGCTTCTCGACTCGGACCTTCATCACTGAGATTTCTGGACGAGGGGTGGGTCTAGACGTAGTGAATACTCAGGTTGAACGGTTGAAGGGCGGCATTCAAATTGAGTCAACGCCGGGGCAAGGCTGCACCTTCCGGCTGCAGATGAGCACTGCCCTCAGCACAGCCAACGTCATTTTGGTTGAAACGCAAGGCATGACCTTTGCGCTGCCAATTGAGTTTCTGCAGATGTCGCTCTTGGTCTCGCCAGATCAGCTTGTCTCAGTTGACGGTCGGCAAACCCTCGATGTGGCTGGGGAAGCCGTTCCTGTGGCTGACTTAGCAGAGACCCTGGAGCTCTCTAGCTCGCCTATTTATGACCGGGTGGCTCAGCCTTCCCCACAGATCAATCGCCGGCCCTGCGTCTTACTCAAAATTGGCGAAGAGCAGGCGGGATTTTTCGTAGACCGTCTCATTACCCAGCAGGAGGTGGTGAGTAAGCCGCTAGGAACCCTACTCAACCGAGTGCGCAACGTCAGTGGTGCCACTATTCTAGGCACTGGAGAAGTGTGCATGATTCTCAATCCATCAGACCTGCTCAAATCCCTGCAGCGGAAGACGCCGTATAGCCCCATTCTCCAAGCCCCTCTCCGTAAATCCATCATTCTTCTAGTGGAAGATTCTCCCCCAGTACGCATTCAGGAGAAGCGGCTGTTTGAAGGGGCAGGATATGAGGTGGTCACAGCAGTCAACGGTTTAGAGGGCTACAACAAGCTCCGAACCCGTAACTTTGATGCTGTGGTGTCTGATGTGGAAATGCCTCATCTTGACGGATTCTCTCTAGTGGCGAGAATCCGCCAGCATCAGGAATACGAAGATCTGCCTGTGGTTCTGGTGACCACCCTGGACTCTGACGCGGACCGGAAGCGGGGCGCCGATGCCGGGGCAAGCGCTTACATCATTAAGGGGCGGTTCAACCAAGAGGCACTGCTAGAGACTTTAGAGCAATTAATTTAGACGGCGACAGCTTATGCCCATTCGCGTTCTCGTTGTAGAAGACTCACCGATTGCACTCACCGTACTCAAGCGCATACTCAATTCGTCACCAGAGATCGAAATTGTGGGTACGGCCTCATCGGGCCTAGAGGCCCTGGGGCTGATTCCCGACCTGCGACCCGATGTGCTCTGCACCGACTTCTTTATGCCTAAAATGAACGGTTTGGAGCTGACGGCCCAGGTGATGGCGCGCTTTCCCCTACCTATCTTGGTCATCAGCGCCTCGGTTCAAGAGGAAGATACCCACCGCATTTTTCAACTTCTAGAAGCGGGGGCGGTGGATATTTTGCCTAAGCCCAGAGCGGGCATTGAGACTGAAAACTTACAGCTCAAACAGGCCCTAATTGACAAGGTCAAGGTCCTCTCTGGGGTCCGGGTGTTTAAGAAGAAGTCTCGTAAACCATCGCCTTTGTCAGGAGGTGTGTCGATACCACTGAATAGACGATTGAAGGACGCACCGCTTCCGGTCCGCTGCAGCCCAAAAATTCTGGCGGTTGGGGCCTCGACCGGGGGACCGATCGCCCTCCAAGAACTGTTTTCTCATCTACCAGAAAACTTTCCACTCCCCATCCTATGCGTTCAGCACATCAGCCTTGGGTTTCTCCAAGGACTGATTGACTGGCTCTCGGCCACCTGCCCCCTGCGAATTGAAATTGCCCAAGAGGGCGATCGCCCCAAACCCGGCTGGATCTACTTTCCGCCGGAGCGCCAGCACCTAGAAATCAGCCGTCAGGGCCGGTTTGTTCACTCCCTCGCGCCGCCGGTAGATAGCCATCGCCCTTCGGTTACCACGACGTTTTCATCCGTGGCTCAGTTCTATGGCCGTAAATCCATCGGCGTTTTGCTGACGGGAATGGGCCGGGACGGAGCAGACGGCATGAAAGACATTGCCGAGGCGGGGGGCTTGACCATCGCTCAGGATGAGGCCACTTCGGTGGTGTTTGGCATGCCTAAGGAGGCGATCGCTTTGGGCGCTGCCTGCCAAGTGCTGCCGGTTCAAGATATTGCCCCTACGCTGCTGAAAGTCGTCCAGCGGTCGGTGCTCCACTCGGTCAAATAGTTAACCCTTGACAATTATGGTGAAGCGTAAAGCCTTACAGGATAACATCCTAAATTCGTGGCTAAAACAGCTCTTTGTTCAGCTTGTAGTTGAGCGGACTGGGATCAAGGTTAGAGAAAACGACCAAGAGGTTTTTGAACGAATCATTGCGACCCGGCTTCAGTCGCTGGGGCTGTCTTTCCCTGAAGAGTACTACCAGCTCTTGGAGGCTCAGACCCAGGCGAGCGAGGCAGAGTGGAAAAGCTTTATTGCAGAAATCACAAATTCTGAAAGCTTCTTTTTCCGAGACAAGGGTCAAATCAAGCTGTTGAAAGACTATCTCCTGCCTGAGTTAATTCGAGCGAGACGCGGCGAGAAAACCCTACGCATTTGCAGCGCCGGGTGCTCAACTGGGGAGGAGCCCTACTCCATCGCGATGCTGCTGCAAGATTTGATCCCTGATTTTCAGACCTGGGAAATTACTATTCTAGGGGTTGACCTTAACGCAGCCGCAGTTGAAAAAGCTCGGACAGGCCTCTACCGCCCCTGGTCATTTAGAGGGGTAGATCCAGCCCTGAAGCAGCGCTTCTTCACTGAAAAAGGTGGCCTATGTTGCATTGCTCAAAGCATTAAAGATATGGTCTACTTTCAAACCGGGAATCTATTGCAAGACGACTTCCGCAGTTTGGAATTCAGCCTGGAGTCAATGGACCTAATTGTGTGCCGCAACGTCTTCATCTACTTCAGCGATGCGGCAATTGAGCAGGTGCTCGATAAGTTTTACCACGCCCTCAATCCTGATGGATACCTTTTAGTGGGTCACGCGGAGCTGCACAGCCAAAAACTAACCCAGTTTCGGGTCAAGGTCTTCGAAGAATCGATCGCTTACCAGCGATCGCCTGGCGCGACAAGCGTTCGGCCCCGCCCCCAGCATGTGCCCTCAACCCGCCGATTGAGCGCTTCAGAAGCCGCTCCAAAAGATCTGCGTAGTCTAAATCAGCAGCTTGAAGGCAATACCACCAAAATGCAGCAATCAGCGCTGGGTCTATTGAGGCAGCTTCCAGCAGATATGCGAATTCCCCGGTTGGGAAATTTGACGGCGTCTGAGCTGATCGCGCAAATTGAGCAAAACCTAAACGCAACTAAATAGAACAACTATGGCCGCTTATTTTCTCTTTCGCCTTAATCAGCAGCTCGCCGCAATTGAGGCAGCCTGCGTGGAAGAGGTGTTCGCTATCCCCGAGCTGACGCTGATTCCAGATGCGCCCCTAGGCATCGTTGGGGTGCTGGATCTGCGGGGCGAAATCCTGCCGGTGCTCGATCTCAGGCTGAGTGCCGACCGCCAGCATCAGCTCACGGACAATGTGCTGGTGCTCAGCCACGCCGATCTCAAAGTTGGCATTATCGTCAGCGCGGCCCAGGGCCTCCGCGAGATTTCGACAGAGGCGATCGCCCCCCGCGTGGCTGAATATCAAGGCCTATTTAGGCTTGGCGTCAGCGACATGCTGGCGGGTGTGGTGATTGAGGCAGAACCGATTCTTGTCTTGAACAACCCGAAGCGCTGGTTGAACACGAACAGCATTCAGCAGGTGGTTTCGGTGACGAGCTTCTTGATCGACAAAATTCATGACGAGGCGAGCCCTGAAGCTTCCTTTAGCGCTGCGTTTCCGCCTGAGGCGCAAGTCGTGCTTCGTCGGCGGGCTGAGGAGCTGCGGCGATTGCAGGGCGATAGTGACGCGGATGAAGATTTGACCAACATGGTGGTGATGACCGTTGGCGGTCAGCTTTTCGGCATTGACGCCCAAACGGCTCGGGAGTTCATCACGGTGAATCAAGCGATGCCCATCCCCTGCTGCCCGCCCCACATCGTGGGCAGCGTCAACCTGCGGGGGGAGATTTTGACCGTGCTGGACGTGTGTCAGCCGCTGGGCTTGCCCAGCTCAGCGCTGGCGCGGGTGCCGAAGGCTGTCGTCGTCGAGGCTGACGAGACGGCGGTGGCAATAGTGGTGGATGACGTGCGCGACGCCATGTTTTCCCTCAGCCCTCGGGAAGTTACTCAGGTTCCGCAAAAGGCGATCGCGGTGAAGCCAGACTATGTTCAAGGCGTCGCATCCTACGACGGAGAGGCACTGTATGTGCTAGATTTACCTACCCTTCTGAAGAGCCAGGAGGTGGTCGTCAATGAGATGCTTTGAGGCTCTAAGTCAGCTTCGGCCAGGTAAATCGAAACACAGCCCCCTCTCCCAGCTCAGACTCAACCCAGATTTTGCCTCCCTCCATCTCCACAATTTTCTTAACCAGCGATAGCCCGATCCCTGTATTCTCCGCGCTGTCGCGAGACTTTAAGGTTTCAAAAATGCCGAAGATGCGCTCATGGTATTCCGGTCTGATGCCAGGGCCGTCATCGCTCACAGCAAACGTGTACAGGTGATCCCGCTCTTGGAGCGAAATTTTCACCGTGCCGTCGCGGCGATCGCTATGCTTGATGGCGTTGCCAATCAAATTGGCAAAAACCCGCTGCAGCAGCAGTCTTCTCGTCTCGATAGTGGGAAGGTTAGACTGCACTTGAATGGTGAATGACTCTGGCGGGGCAAGGGAATCCACTACCTCCGCGAGCATTTGATTGAGGTCCACCACCTCCACTGCCACGCTGGAGCGCCCCACCCGAGAAAATTCCAAGAGACCGTTGATCAGCGCATTCATCCGCGCGACCCGCTGACGCAGCAGTTGCAGTTGAGCCTTGTTGTCCCCAGGTAAGCGATCGCCCAAGTCTTCTTCCAGCCACATCGACAAATTATCAATCGCCCTCAGCGGCGCCTTGAGGTCGTGGGAGACCGCGTAGGTGAATTGGTCTAAATCTTGGTTGCGCTCTTCTAGCTTGGCCTTCTGGTCTTCAAGCTGCAGCAGTGAAGACTGGAGCTGTTTCGAAAGTTTGTTGAATGTGGTGGTGATTGCCCCGATATCATTCAGGCGGGTGATAGTGCCAGGCTTTTCCCCGTTGCCTGAGGCGACGTCGGTGGCCGTCGCGGCAAGATTCGCAATGGGCCGGATGAACGAGCGCAGCACCAGCCAACTGATGAGCAACAGCAAGGCGAAGGCAAGCAGCCCCAACGCGATCGCAGAGTGGAGGTAGCTCGTATCGATAGCCAGATCTGACTCGGGCAGCACCACCACAATCAGCCAGTCCAAGCCCCGCTTATCTGCGTAGGGCCGCACCTGCAAAAAGTAGCGATCGCTATCCAGCATAAAGCTCTCTTGCTGCGCTGATTCGATAGCCCTAAGGTCTCCAAATGCTTGCCACAGCGACTGGGCTGCATTTTGAGTGATGCTAGAGCGACTTTCGCTTGCCTGAAGTCGCTTGGCCTCTCCGTCTATGACGTCAAAAGGTTGCTCTGCGGTAGAAGCCGCGACCAAAGCCCCAGAGCGCTCCATAATAAAAACCTCGCCAGACTCTCCAACATCCAGGGTCTGCAAAAAAGCGTTGATGTCCGACAGGATTAGGTCTGTGAGAGCAACGCCCTGAAAGACACCGGCTTGGTCATAAAAGGCCTGCACCGCAGAGACGACGTAGATGGGCTGGGAGGAGTAGGTAAAGATGTCGGTCCACTGTCCTTGCTCAGCCGCCTTACCAATGTCATACCAGGGCCGCACCCGTGGGTCGTAGTTGGGGTTGCCGGTGTAGGCCAGCTCTGTCGGGTTGCCGGCGTCGTCGGCGCGATACATGTGCAGCTTCCCCTCAGGCGATTTGCTATCGCGGTGCCCGACGCGAAAGACTTGCCCTCGGCGATCGCCAGCGATATACGCCCCGTCCTTGCGGCCAAACCCAATGGAGCTCAGGGAGTCATAGACCTGAATCTGTCGCCAAAACCTTAGCTCTGTTTTGCGAATGTCGTTGACGTCAAGCTGCCCCAGTCGGGCTGAGTCGGCGTTAATTTGGTTGACGATGTGGGGCGTTTCTAGAAAAATTTCAAGCCTGTCGTAGACCTGGTTGCTGATTTCGCTGACAAACCGAGACGTAATATCCTCAACGGCCTGCTGGCGCGACCGGGTCAAGAGCCAGCTCGTTAAGCCGATGGCTAGAGCCGCCTGGAGAATGAACGGCACTGCCAGCACCAGGGTAAAAATCACCTGTAGGCGCGTCAAACGTTTGAGGCGATAGGGCGTTCGGCGATTTGTCGAAGCGCTCTGCAAGGTTGATTCAGAGGTTGGACCGGGTTTGTTCATTAATGCTGTTGCTCGGCACTACCGATTACAGAGTCGCTGTGAGTGACGAGATAACTGGGTGACGCGATGAATCCATTATAGGAAGCTGCATTGCGTCTGTTTCTGCGTAGGGAAGAGCACCGGGAGTTTGATGGTTTACATTTCTTAAGATATCTCCAAGGATAGATATCGCCTCAGCGCGGCTCAATGCGATGATCAAATCTATAAGTAGAGCCAAAGACAACGCTGCGTAGGCTTTTGGCTGCTGCCACTTTCTTTTCACAAACCATGTGGGCTCCATTTTTTCCCTAGTCGGGGAGGATTTTTCTATGTCTGCAATAAACGGTGTCATGATGCAGTATTTCCATTGGTATCTTCCTGCCGATGGCTCGCTGTGGAATGAGCTGGTTGAGCGTGCTCAAGAGCTGGCCGACATCGGCGTTACATCCCTCTGGCTACCGCCTGCCTACAAAGCCGTGGGTGGCGACCAAGACGTGGGCTACGGCGTCTACGACATTTACGATCTGGGGGAGTTTGACCAGAAAGGGACAGTGCGCACCAAGTACGGCACCAAGGACGAGTACATTACCGCGATTCAAGCCGCCAAGGCAGCGGGCATCCGTGTCTACGCCGATGTGGTGCTCAACCACATGCTGGGCGCCGACCACGGCGAAGAGGCGATCGCCACCCCCTTTAACCCAGACAACCGGCTGGAGCCCATTGGCGACCCCCGCAATATTCACGCCTACACCCATTTCACCTTTCCCGGTCGCGGCGGCAAGCACTCCGACATGGCGTGGCACTGGTGGCACTTCACGGCAGTAGACTACAACGCCTACGACGCTGCCGACAACGCGGTCTTCCTGTTCAAGGGCAAGACCTTCGATAGCGATGTGGATCTAGAAAAAGGCGTGTTTGACTACCTGATGGGCTGCGATCTCGACATGCGCCACCCCGAAGTACAGGATGCCTTGAAGCGCTGGGGCGAGTGGTATCTCGACACCACCAATGTCGACGGCTTCCGCTTCGACGCCGTGAAGCACGTGCGAGCGGGCTTCTTTCCTGACTGGCTGCGGCACTGCCGGCAGTACGTGGGTCGCCCCTTGTTTGCCGTGGGGGAATACTGGTCCGCCGAAATCGAGGCGCTACACCACTTCATCGGCGCCACTGGCGGGGACGTGATGCTGTTCGACGCGCCGCTGCACTACAACTTTATGGCAGCGAGTAAAGCGGGCAACGACTATGACCTAAGCACCATTTTCGATGGCACCCTGGTGCAGCAGCAGCCTGCCCTAGCCGTCACCCTGGTCGAAAACCACGACTCCCAGCCGCTGCAGTCGCTGGAGTCAGTGGTGGAGTCTTGGTTCAAACCCCTGGCCTACGCGCTGATCTTGCTGCGGCAGGACGGCTACCCCTGCCTGTTCTATGCCGACTACTACGGCGCCCACTATGTGGACACCGACAATAACGGCGACGAGCAGGAGATTTGGCTAGATAGCCACAAATGGCTAATTGACAAGTTCCTAGAGGCGCGCCATGCCTACGGCCACGGGGACCAGTACGACTACTTTGACCACGCCAACACCATCGGCTGGACGCGGCTGGGCACGGCGGAGAACCCCAGTGGTATGGCGGTGGTGATCAGCAATGGTGACGCGGGCAGCAAATGGATGGAAGTGGGGCAGCCTAACACTACCTACGTCGATATCGCTGAGCATGTTGCAGAGCCTGTGACCACCGACGATAGGGGCTGGGCGGATTTCCAGTGTCAGGCCAGGTCTGTATCGGTTTGGGTGCCGAAGCACTAAGGGGGCAAAGCTTCGTATCGCTATCGCGCACAACGCGTTGTGGCGATGGCGATACGAACAGCGACCCGCTTACATAGCATCTTCAACATGCGTAGTGCTGATACTTATAGCCATCCACCCGGTCTGTATCGCGGTAGCGGCAGCCCTGAAGCGGCGATCGCCCCACGTAGTTAACCAGCCACACATCCATTGGCCCCTGCTGCCGTAAAGTTTGCCTGAGCTGCCGCTGAAATGAGGGGCTCGGGGTGCCGCAGTTTTGCTCCCCAGTTTTAGCGCAAGGCTGCGGGTCGAGAAAAAAGCGAGCCTGGGGCAGCAGAGCAGGGCCGCGTGACCTCATCTCCCAGGCGATCGCCATCAGCCGCCCCGTTTGCCCGTGGGACTGGTGGGAAGCGGCTATTACCACGGGGCGCTGGGATTTTGCCGCCGTTTTGGCGATGGCCGCCGCCACCACGTCGGGGCGGTGCAGCTTTTGGTAGGCCAGGTTGTGAGTGACGCTGAGGCCGCCTGCGAGGCTGATGAGCAGGGCGGCGACCACTAAAAGTCGGGAATACCGATCAGGGAGCTGCCAGCGGTAGGCTAGCCCCGCTGCGACTACGCCAATTCCCGCTGGGAAGTAGACGAAGTGATAGCGCAGCACTTGTGCCAAGCCCACCTGGGCTCCGTAGCTCACCCCCCAGAATAGGGCAATGCAAGTAACGCAGGTGCCCCATAGCGCAAAGGACTGGGGCGGTGCGCTGCGCCACTGTTTGAGGCCCCATATGCTCCATAGGGCGATCGCCCCTGCCAGCAGTCCGCCCAGCCCTGCAAAGATGCCGGAGACGCCTTGAACCGGCAGTAGATAAGCCATGCTAATGGCGCTTGCCAGTGTGTGGGTGACCGGATTGATCCAGTCGATCAATCGCCAGGCGGACTGAATCCACTGGGTCAGGGTCCCCTGGCTTGGAGCAGCGAGCAGGACGAACATCCACACCAGTCCGCTCGCTGCAGTTCCTATGGCGACAAGGACAACTTGTCCCACAGCCCGACCTAGCCCAGGGGCGCCCCGCCGCCACAAATAGCCCGCAAACCCCGCTAGCACCAATGCCTGTGAGAGGAGCGCGATCGCCATAAAATAGTGCGTGGCCAGCCCCAGACCGTTGCCCACAATCCACAGGGCCACGAGCCAGTAGGGCAGGGGCTTTCCCTGGGCCAGCCGGCGCAGCGCCTCCGTTAAACAGCACAGCGATGCCGTAATCCACACCAGGGCGAGAGAATAGTGCCGCGCCTCCTGGGATAAGTAGATGCCGAAGGGGGAAAGCGCCGCCAGGGCAGCGGAGAAACGGGCCGCAGCAGGAGCGCGCAAGGCTAGCCAGACTAGGCCATAGACTATCGGCGTCAATAGCCCGCCGATGATAGCGGAGAGCGATCGCGCCAGCGGAATGAGTACGTAGTCTCCATCAGTGTGGGTAGCCTGCAGCCACCCATGCATTAAGACAAAGAACAGGGGTGGATGGTTACTCTCAGCCAGAAGCATTCGCGAGGCGTCAAGGGCTGTGGCGGTCGCATCGACCTGCAGCGGCTGCAGCAGCGCTGCTGCGGTTAGCATCTGCCTCAGAGGCACTTCCCTAAACCCATGCCCAAGGCTAAAGGCCAGGGTTGAAATCTCGTCGGCCCATATTGGCTTGAGATCAAGCTGATAGAGTCGTAGACCGATGGCGATCGCAGTCCACAACCCCAATACAAGAATTCGAGCCTTGCCAGGCTTGCCTATCATAGAGGGATAGTTTGTCAGTCCGTCGGGCCTTATTCGGCCTCTTCCGCATCAATGGTGGCGCTGGGGGAAGCCTCATAAAGCTCGTTGAGGCGATCGCGGGCGTCGTCAACTGACATGGACTTCACCACAAGGTAGGCCTCGCGAATCATGTCCCCTGAATCGTCAAACAGCTCGGGGTGTGTGGGCTGAGGCTGGCGAGACGATGAGCCTTGGGCGCGATAGCCCCGCTGAGATTCTGTGCCTAGAATCATCAAATTTTTGATTAAATTGACGATGGCAATGGCCGCCAGGCCAGTGAATGCTAGAACGTACAAAAGGTGAAGCATGGCTCTATTGGGGTGATTATTGGACGTTTTTTAAAGCGAGATTTTGATTAAAAAATGGAAGCGAAACCTTTTCTAAAATTGAATTCTCTGTACACAGGCCCCTAAACTCGAATCGCTCTCAATCCCCGTAGGACTATCAAACCCAAAACGAGGGGTGATCGCTAGGACTCTTTGGAATCCGTTGTGCGCTCCTCAATGGAGACCCGCCAGCATTCCGCCACTAGCTCGTGCCACCTCCGAACTGCGGCTGGGTCAACGCCCACTTGTTGACCTGTGGATTTGAATAGGGCAATTGCCGCTATCACCTCTTGCTGCGCCTGGTGGACGCGGGCCAGTAGATCTGCCTGCTGCGCTGTCGATAGGCGAGTCAGCTCGTGGCGCTCTAGCCGCGATCGCGCCTTCCCAAACCAGTAGATAAAATCATCCAGCAGCGGCTGGAGCACCGCCTGCAGAAGCTCAGATTGTGAATATCCAGACATGGGGCTCAGTGCAACCTTTATAAAGCTATTGTACCGCCTTTACGTTTTGTTACGGTCTCTCATTCTATAGAGTTTTACAAGCCAATTTACGGCGCCTACAAAATGTGCACTGCAGAACTCCAGGTAGGGAAATTAGTAGGCCGGGGAATGAGGTCACTCACGCAGGCACCTCCCGTCAACACTCAGGCTAAACAAGTCTGTCAGTGGATAATATGATAAAGACACCGCTGTCCTCACGGCTGGTGACTGATTTGTTTTTACTACGCTATCCCGCCCATGTCATCCGACGTCCTCCCATCCAGTGAAGGGTCCAACGTGGAAAAAATCCACCTGCCTCGCACGAGCGAGTCTGAGACCCTAAAGCGCATTCGTCACACCATGTCTCACGTCATGGCTATGGCGGTTCAAAAGCTGTTTCCAAAGGCGCAAGTGACCATTGGCCCCTGGATTGAGACGGGTTTTTACTATGACTTTGACAGCCCTGACAGCTTCACGGAGAAGGACCTAAAGGCAATCCGCAAAGAGATGATCAAGATCATCAACCGCAAGCTGCCTGTGGTGCGGGAGGAAGTCACGCGAGAAGAGGCAGAAGAGCGGATTCGGAATTTAAATGAGCCCTACAAGCTAGAGATTCTAGAAGATATCGACAGCGAGCCCATCACCCTCTATCACCTGGGGGAAGCGTGGTGGGACCTGTGCGGCGGTCCCCACGTGGAGAATACTGGAGACCTCAACCCCAAGGCCTTTGAGCTGGAGAGCGTGGCGGGGGCCTACTGGCGGGGGGATGAGACCAAGGCCCAGCTCCAGCGCATTTATGGCACGGCGTGGGAAACCCCGGAACAGCTCGCAGAGCACAAGCGGCGGCGGGAGGAAGCCCTCAAGCGGGACCATCGCCGCCTGGGTAAGGAGCTGGGCCTGTTTCTTTTTGCTGACCCAGTGGGGCCAGGGCTGCCCCTGTGGACGCCAAAGGGCACTATCTTGCGCTCTACTCTGGAAGACTTTCTCAAGCAGGAGCAGATGAAGCGGGGCTACTTGCCCGTGGTGACACCCCACATCGCCCGCATCGATCTATTTAAGACCTCGGGGCACTGGCAGAACTACAAAGAAGACATGTTCCCCATGATGGCGGAGGACGACGAGGCCCGCCGCTTGGAGCAGGGCTTTACCCTCAAGCCCATGAACTGTCCTTTCCATATTCAAATTTACAAAAGCCAGCTGCGCTCGTACCGAGAACTGCCCATTCGGCTAGCAGAGTTTGGTACGGTGTATCGCTACGAACAGTCGGGAGAGCTAGGGGGGTTGACCCGCGTCCGGGGCTTTACAGTAGACGACTCCCACCTATTTGTTACCCCAGATCAGCTAGAGGCAGAGTTCCTTAAGGTCGTGGACCTAATCCTGGCCGTGTTCAAAAGCCTGCAGCTCCAGAACTTCAGAGCCCGGCTCAGCTTCCGCGACCCTGCATCAGATAAGTACATTGGGGGAGACGACGTATGGAACAAGGCGGAAGCCGCCATCCGTAATGCCGCTGAGACCTTGGGTATGGAGTATTTTGAGGGCATCGGCGAAGCAGCTTTCTATGGCCCCAAACTGGATTTCATCTTTCAGGACGCCCTGGACCGAGAGTGGCAGTTGGGCACCGTGCAGGTCGACTACAATCTGCCGGAGCGGTTTGAGCTGGAGTACGTGGCGGAAGACGGGACGCGCCAGCGCCCGGTGATGATTCACCGCGCCCCCTTTGGCTCGCTGGAGCGGTTAATCGGCATCCTCATCGAGGAGTACGCCGGCGACTTTCCCCTGTGGCTGGCTCCGGTGCAAGTGCGTCTATTGCCCGTAACGGAGGACCACGTTGGCTTTGCCCAAGAGGTGGCGGAGAAGATGCGGCTATTCGGCGCCCGCGTCGAGGTGGACCTGGGGGGCGATCGCCTCGGTAAGATGATTCGCACGGCGGAAAAGGAGAAGATTCCCGTGATGGCGGTGGTAGGGGCTAAGGAGGTGGAATCGAAGAGCCTCAGCCTGCGGGTGCGGCGCAGCGGGCAAGAGACGGAGGATTTAGGCTCATTGCCACTGGACCAGGTGCTGGAGAGGCTAAAGACGGCGATCGCTCAGCAGGCAGCATTTTAGGCTGATTCTCAGCGTCCAAGCTTATCTAAGGCCCTTCAATCTCCAGGACGCTTACGCTTCGTCTACTGAGGCTCAGGGTTGCCCTCTGGGTCTAGGAGCTGAGATACTTCTGGGAAATGCCGATGCATGCAGCGATTACAGATGCCATGGGTAAAGCCCACGTCTGAGTGCTGCTTGATAAACTCTTCCACTGTGGACCAGTAGCCTCTGTCGTTCCGAATCCCTTTACAGTAAGAGCAGATTGGAATCAATCCTTCTATCAGCTTAATCTGGTCTAAGGTCTCCGCGAGTTGGGCCGAGACTCGCTGTAGCTCGAGCTGCATCACCACCTGACGGGCTAGGGCATTCATGGCTTGGAGCTGATGTTCGGTTAATTCCCGTGGCTGATGGTCGATGACGCAGAGCGTTCCTACGGGGTGACCATGAGGCGTAATGAGCGGAACGCCCGCATAAAAGCGAATGTTGGGCGCACAGGTGACCAGCGGGTTGTCGGCGAAGCGGGCGTCTTGCAGCGCGTCGCTGACGATCATAGGGCGATGATCCAAAATGGTGTGGGCACAAAATGAGATATCTCGACTTGTCTCGCTGACGTCTAGCCCGACCTTGGCTTTGAACCACTGGCGGTCTGTGTCAATCAAGCTGATTAGCGCCACGGGGACGTTACAGATGAACGCAGCTAGCGTCGCGATGTCGTCGTATCTTTGCTCTGGAGGCGTATCTAGGATTCGGTATTGCTTCAGCGCTTCGAGCCGGGCTGCTTCTTGAGTCGGAGCCTTCGCTTTCATATCACCGCTCCAACGGGCTAAGGTCTAAGTTGAGCTTCTTATGGAAGCCTAATTCATGTCTGTCACGTCCTGGAACTAAGCTTCAACATTGCTTAATATGGCGCTATCCGAAAGGCTAGCAGAAGAATATCCTGTGAAGTATAAAATAAACGCCCCAGGCAGGATTCGAACCTGCGACCGACTGCTTAGAAGGCAGATGCTCTATCCACTGAGCTACTGGAGCGGGTGAGGCAGGACAGGGTTTGCATTTAAGTGCTTGATCACATCGCGAACATTGGGCTATTTGCTCATCAGCATGAATTCAGCACTGCCAGCCTCATTCTAGCCGTTACTGCGCCACGCCCCATCACCCCGAGGTGAAGCCAATAATGCTAAGCTGCTTCCAAACTAAACTAGCGCCATCTAGACTAGTCTAAGCTGCCCTTTGCCAACCTATGAGAGGCTGACAAAATTAGTAGTACTATGCCGCTGGTTAATATGACACAGACCCTGCTGCCGGACGCAGCGCTTGTGACTAAGGCCGCTTGACTACTCTAGTCCCTATCACTCTAGCTTTGACAGGAGTCGATTGTCACCGCCATGTTTATCTTGAAACGACAAGATGTTGAGATTTCAAGTATTCAGCATCCGAAGCGAGACCAAAAGGTGCCAATCTTGCAGTATCAAGGGCAAACATTTAGGCTAATTAATATTTTCGGTGCCGCTCAGTCCAGCGAGGCCAGGGCACTCTGGCGGGACCTCACGGACAATCGGGGAAAAGCCTGCGTCTTATTAGAAGAGCCCGAACGCTACAGCATCTGGGGAAAGATTCGGCTTGACCAGCTGCAGGCAGAGGGTGACGGCGACTCCAGTGGCGCCCCGCCGGCCTTAATTCAGGCCTGCCTCCTGCTGCTGCAGGCGGTCTACATCGATATTGAAGACCTGCTAGGCGATCGCCAGCTCAAAATCTTTGAGCAAGAGCTGGTGACATTGTTCCAGGGCAGTCGGTTTCCAGGGGTTGAGACCCCGGATGCGGCCAACCAGCTCCTGACCATCGATCCCCTGGCCTCGCTGCAGGTTCCGCCCTGGCAGGAAAATCACCTGACCACGCTTCTGCAAGAGCTGCACCAGCTGGGGAAAGAGCACTTCGGCAATGCAAACTTTACCCAGCGCGTCATGGATGCGTTAGAGGACATGCCAGATCCAGACCGAGACAAATTCTTGGCCTGGCTGACGCGATCGCCAGCAGGGCAAATGTGGCAGGCTTAGCTAAAGTCCTACAGACGCTAGCCTCTCAGGCGCGTGATTATTTATATCAATCAACTAGGGATCAGTATCGACCAGGAGAAAGGGTAATGAGTGATAACGTCGGCCAATCCAAATCGTTGATTTCCGTACAGACGGTGATTGCGTTGGCAGCGCTTTGGGGCGTGGTGTCGCTGATCGTCTTCTTGCTCGGCAGCCCCATTTCTCCGCGCCCAGAATGGTACGGTGTCACAACCTACGCCTTAGAAAATTTAGCGTTTCTGGGGGCTGCTCTGCTGTGTCTGCGAAACTGGCGCAGCCCTCAAATTGTTAGCGGTCGAGGCGTCTGGCTTCTGTTTGCAATTGGCATGCTGTCCTATTTTGCAGGCAACCTCATCCTGGCTTGGTGGGAGCTGGTGTGGAATCTGCAGCCAGACGTGTCCCCGGCAGACTTTTTCTATCTGCTCACCTACCTGGTTCTTGGCATTGGGATGCTGCTGGCCGTCGTCTCCAAACGGCTGAATCTGACAGCGGTGCAGTATTTAATCGTTCTGGCGATCGCAATATTGGGTATCGGGATAGCGTACTTCATCTCCTCCATCGGTTCAGCGGAGACCGCCAGCGGGCCAGCCCCAGCGCGGCCCTCGGTGCAGCTTGTGTCAGCCGCGATCGCCCTGGAGCCAACCGCCACCGCGCCAGCCTCCACCGTGCACCTCCCCGAGGCGCCAACCTGGATTGCCCAGGCCGCGCCCCAAACTCCCCCTCAACCCCAGGCGACCCCTCAACCGGCGCCCCAAGCTGCCCCAGCCACCCCAGCCGCCCCAGCGGCGCCCGCTGAAACGTCGCCGACTCCTCCTGCAGCGGAGACGCCGGCAGCGGAGACGCCAGCAGACGGCGCAGCACCGCCTGCCACTGACCCAGCGCCCGCTACAGATCCCGCCGTCGAATCAGCGCCCGAAGACGCTTCATCCGCGCCAGCCTGGGTGCTTCAGCTCAACAATATCTTAACGCCGTTTGCAGACCCGGTGGGGCTGCTGTATATCGCTGGCGACATCTTCCTTCTGGTGATGGCTACAACGCTCCTGCTCGCTTTCTGGGGCGGGCGGTTTTCCCTGTCCTGGCGGTTCATTGCGGCGGCGGCCTTCTGCTTCTACATCGCCGACTCTTGGTTTGCCTATGCGATCGCCCGCTTTGAGGACTACAGCACCGGAGAATTGCCCGAAATTTTCTGGATTTTCAGCGCCGTGCTGTTCAGCATTGGCGCTGCGCTAGAATATAGTCTTTCCAGGCGCTCTCGCCGTGGGATGCGTCGGCGTGCCTAGGGGCACGTTTAGACTCCTGATTTAGATTCAGTTAGAATCGCCTCACACCCTTAACGCGCAAGAGCCGCTAGCCTCATGGCACCCAAACGACTATCAAAAGCAGAGAAGCAGTCTATTCTCGATCTCTACCGGCAGCCCGCAGAGACGACGTCCACATTGGCGGCTCGCTTTGGCGTCAGCAGCAGCACCGTCAGCCGCGTGCTGAAACAGGGCCTCTCGGCTGACGAATACGAGGCCCTAGTGCAGCAAAAGCGGACGGGCGTGCCTAGGCCGTTTCCAGCCGCGGCGCCCAATCCCCTGGTGGAGTCGTCTTCCGAAGGGGTGGCGGCCTCTCGACGAATTTTGGCTGCCGTTGACGGGGCCGAGCTAGACCCTGGCGAAGCGGCAGCATCTGTGGGCCAGCGCGCTGCTGAGGAGGCGCCCCTCGCTGGGGGGGAGGTCGACCCCAGCTTGCCCGAACCCGGTGGTTTAGAGCCAGAAGGCGCTGACCCTTCTGCAGACCAAGATCTCGCGGCAGAGCAAGACCTTGTAGCAGAAGTCGCGGCCTCTGTCTCCCCGTCCCTCAGCAATGGACGTCCTGGTCCAATTTTGCGAAAGCGCTCGAAGCTTGACGACAGTGCTGACAGCGATGATGATGACGCTCACAGCGCCGCCGAGCTGGATGCCGAGCTGGACAGCGACGAGGAATTGGACGAGTTCCAGGACGACCTAGACTCGGATGACGATGACGACTTTGGCGATTTAGACGATGACGAGGATGACGGTGAGTCCGATGAGGATTTCGGCTTCCAAGTCGCAGACGGGGCCTATCTTGATGTCCGCCCCATCTCCGAGGCGAATCTTCCCCGCACCTGCTATCTCGTCATCGACCGGGCGGCTGAGCTGATTACAAGGCCGCTGAGCGACTTTGCCGATTTAGGTCATATTCCCTCGGGTGAAACGGAGGAGAAAACCCTCCCAGTTTTTGACAATCACCGGGTTGCGAAGCGATTTTCAAACCGGCGAGTTCATCGCATTGTTAAGGTGCCCGATGGCCGACTGCTGCAGAAGACGACGGCTTACCTGCAGGCTAAGGGGATTACGCGCCTGCTGTTTGACGGGCAAGTTTATGCGCTGTCAAACGAAGACAATTGATTTTGGGGTGGTGTAGGTAGGGTCAAAGTATGATTTGACCCTACTTGCGTGAGCGCATCTGATGATTGTGGCTGTCAAACATCAAACACAGCCCGAAATTTACCAGCACTAAGCTCGCGGTCCCTAGCCAAAACCAGCTGCCCCCCTGAATCTTTTGAATCAGGGCCTCCCCAAACACGCTCAGCCCGGCCCCGACGCACAGCAGGCCGCCGATCCCTTTAACTAACCAGAGCTTCTTATCGTCTAACATTGCGTTTGCCTCCCATTGACCTTCAGTTAAGCGACCCGCTAGCTGTTGACGGGCAAGATTTCAGGATGGAAGAAGAAGGCTAGACCGATAACCGCGTAGGTGGCCAGCAGCAGCGCCCCCTCCAGCCAGTTTGAGCTGCCGTCTGAGCTGACGGAGTTGGCGACGAACACTGATACGGCGACGGCCACCAGCTCAAATGGATTAAAGTTGAGGTCCATCGGCTGCCCTATGAACCAGCCCACCAGCACTAGCAGGGGCGCTACAAACAGGGCAATCTGCAGGGTTGACCCAACCGCAACCGAAATGGATAGGTCCATCTTGTTCTTGATGGCGACAGTGACAGCGGTGGCGTGCTCAGCGGCGTTGCCGATGATGGGCAGGAGAATGACACCGGTGAACAGCCGCGTCAAGCCAATCTCTTCGGTGGCCTCTTCCAGGGTGTCCACCAAAAATTCTGACTCGATCGCCACAAGCACCGTTGCGGCGAAAAGCACTCCGCCCCAGAGCCAGAGGTTGGGGCGCTCATGCTGCTCTGGGCTCTCAACACCGCCCTCGATACTGGGATCGTCCTTCTCCGCATCGGCCTCCCCCACGTCGCACAGGTAGCTGTGGGTCTTCATCGAAAACAGCAGCGTCAGCCCGTATACCAAAATGAGCACCACTGCCACCGCCACCGACAGGTTCTGCAGCGGCGGCTGGCCAATGCCGCTGGAGGTGAATTCCACCGCAGTGGGCAGCAGCAGAGCAACGACGGCTAAATTCATCGACGAGGCGTTGATGCGGGCCACCACGGGCTGAAAAGTCTGTTCCTTGAACCGCAGGCCCCCTAGCAGCATGGAAAACCCCATTACCAGCAGGAGGTTGCTGATGATGGAGCCGGTTAAGCTTGCCTTGACCACGTTGACGAACCCGGCGTTGAGGGCAATCAGGGCAATAATGAGCTCCGTGGCATTGCCGAAAGTGGCGTTGAGCAGCCCGCCTAGGGTGGGACCTACGACAACGGCAAGCTCCTCAGTGGCAGTGCCCATCCACGCGGCCAGGGGAATGATGGCGAGGCCGGCCAGAACAAAGACGGCGATCGCCCCCCAGTGGAGGAAGTGAGCCGCGATGGAAATGGGGATAAAGATTAACAGGGCGCCGAAAAGTTGGTTTCTTGTCATATAGCAATTCTTGTATGTGATTTGTGAGAGGAAGGGCGGGCACAGCCCGCCCTTCCTCTCACTTCACAGTTCATAAGCGATCTGGGATCGCTACAGGTCATTCATCTAGCCGTATCGAGCGTAGCATCTCTTTTCCCTCCCCACGTCCCTCTCTGCAGGTCTCTAAGAGCAGACCCATGAGATGAAAATTGCAGCAAAGAATTTAACAGTTGTTTACAATAGTGATCAAATTGAGATTTTAGACACCCTGCTACTCACTATGGCGACTACAGCGACGCCCCTTACAAAACTGGCCTACCAGACCTTTCAGCAAGGCAAAAGCTACTTTGGCCTAGCCCACAAAGCGTTGAGCACACAGCTTATGAACGTGGTGGCGCCGCCTTCTGAAACCAGCAATCAACCGTTCGACCCGCAGCTGCTGCTGCGGATCAATCAGCGCATGAACCAGCTTCTAGACCAGGACTGGGCTGATGCTGAGCAGGGCGTTTATTCCACCGACATCCTGTTTGACAACCCCTGGGAAGATTTTTTCCGCTATTACCCCATGATTTGGATGGATCAGCCCAGCGTGTGGGACCGGGTCAGCGGTAAGCGCTTTGAGGAGTTCTCCCCCGGCATCTCCACCGAAGACTACCCCAAGTACTACGCCCGCAACTTCCACTATCAAACCGACGGCTACCTGAGCGATCACTCCGCCAACCTCTACGACCTGCAGGTGGAAATTCTCTTCAACGGCACCGCCGACGCCATGCGTCGCCGCATCCTGGCGCCGCTGAAGCAAATGATGAATCAGGCTGGCTTTGAGAACGCAGCGCGCACCCGCATTCTCGACGTTGCCTGCGGCACGGGCCGCACCCTGCGCTTCCTGCGGGACGTGTTTTCCAAGGTGTCCCTCTACGGCGTGGATCTCTCCCCTGCCTACCTGCGCAAGGCCAACCAGATGCTCTCTACCCTCCCTGGTGAGCTGCCCCAGCTGATGCAGGCTAATGCAGAGGCCCTGCCCTATGTGGACAACTTCTTCCAGGCGGTGACCTCGGTGTTTATGTTCCACGAGCTGCCCGCTCCAGTGCGCCAGAACGTGATCAACGAAGCCGCCCGCGTGGTCCAGCCCGGTGGGGTGTTCATCATCTGCGATTCGATTCAGCTGAGCGATTCGCCGGAGCTGAAGGCGTCGATGGAGAACTTTTCGGCCATGTTCCACGAGCCGTTCTACCGCAACTACATCGAGGATGACCTGAACAACCGGCTTGAGCAGGCGGGATTTGAGGTGGTGGAAACTCAGGTCCACTTTATGAGCAAGTACTGGATTGCGCGGAAGCCTGCGGAAGCGTAGGTTTTGGCCATGGATGATGAGACGTGAAAGCGGCTGAGGTACTGCGACTCTATGAAGCGGGACGAAGAGACTTCCGGGGCGAAGACCTTCGGGGGCAGCGCTTTCGAGGACAAAACTTAGCGGGAGCGGATTTTAGCGGGGCTGACATTCGCAGCGCGAATTTTAGCGGTGCCACGCTGACAAGAGCCTGCTTCTCTGAGGCTAAAGCGGGTCTACAGCGCTCATGGGCTCTATGTCTGATGCTTTTTCTGTGCCTGGTAGCTGTGGTATCGGGTGGCTTTGCAGGAATTATAGGCTATTTAATCACGGTGTTATTTACGTGGGGCGATCGCGCAGATCAAATCACGATTCTTCTTGTTCCGCTCACAACCTGTATTTTCGTCGTTCGCAAAGGGCTATCTGCAGCCGTTGTTAGGATTGCCAATACCATCGCTGTTGCGATCGCCGCTCTATATGCCGTCAAGCTTGTACGTGCAGCCATAGATTCAGAGAGATCTGCAGAAGACTCATTCTCGCTTGCGATGGGATTCGCTACGGGGGTTAGCATCTTTGCAGCCATAGCGGCTGTATGCGCTCTCATATACGCATTTACCGTCGCAGTGACCTACGCACGTGCCGTTGCGGTTGCTGGGGAATACGCAGGCACGATTACGTATGCATTTGCACTCGCAGTTCCCTTCAGAGCTGTGGTTGCGACTAAGGCAGCGATCGCCTGGGCAGACGGAGGAAACGCCGACCTTTTCCCCGTAGATAATGGCACGGTTTCGCTTGTCTCACTTGCGATCGCGGTCCTACTTACCATAGCTAGCGTCCACGCGGGCTACTGCGCCCTCCGAGGCGATTCCCGCGATGCTTGGATTCGTCTCAATGCTGTTGCTTTCGCGACCACTGGCGGCACTCGCTTCTACGGTGCTGATTTAACCAATGCTGATTTTACAGGGACTCAGCTCAGAGGCGCGGATTTCAGGCGGGCAATTTTGACTGAGGTAGATTGGCGGAACGCTAGTGGAATAGACTGGGCGCGATAAGCGATCCTAATTTCAGATATGGAAAACCCGGTTAGGGTAAAACGGAACCTGATGACGGTAAAGGATGTGATGTGAAAGCGGCTGAGGTACTGCGACTCTATGAAGCGGGACGAAGAGACTTCCGGGGCGAAGACCTCCGGGGGCAGCGCTTTCACGGCAAGGATTTGTCGGGAGCAGATTTCAGCCAGGCCGATATTTGCGGTACGAAATTCACCAACTGCACGCTGGTGGGCACCCACTTCACCAGGGTAAGGGCAGGCTTGCTGCGTCCCTGGGCGATTGCGATCGCGCTGACCTCATGGCTGCTAGCCTGGGTCTCTGGCGTTTCCGCCGCGCTCACCGGCTATTTTGCCACGCCAAGGTTTAACAGCAGCGATCCCGTTTATCAGATGGCTGGATGGGTGGCTGTTGTTGGCGTCGTGCTAGTGTACGGCCTCGTTTTACGCAAGGGCCTCAATGCCGTTACCTCTGGGTTGACTGTGGCTCTCCTGCTGGTTTGGGCAACTGTCCTCTCCCCAGGTATCACGGTTGCCTTGGCGATCGCTCTCCTGCTGATGCTGATCATGGCCTGCGCTACCGCTGCGGCAGGCATGGCTGCCTTAGTGATTGCCGTTGCTGCTGCCCTAATGGGTGCGTTGACCTTCTCGTTAGTGGCGATCGCTGCCTTTGCCGTTGAGGTGCCAGACCCCGCCGATGTAGAAATCCCTGCGGGGGTCAAAGCTGCTATTGGGGCTGCTTTTGCCTTTACCCTTCTAGTCGCGTTGCTGAGTGCCTACATTGGCTGGCGCGCTGTACGCAACAGTCGTCGCAAGGATTGGATTCGCTCGGCAGCGATCGCGATCGCTGCGGTGGGTGGCACGAGCTTTCGCGGGGCTGATCTGACTGGCGCGGACTTCACGGCGACTCGGCTGAAGGCGGCAGATTTTCGGAGAGCGATGCTGTCTGGGGTGTGCTGGCAAGAGGCACGGTTGTCACCAGAGGACAGTCCGTTCGGTACGTAAGTGTTTGACGTCCTGGAAAGCCCCCAGCCCACTTCCCTTCCCCCGATTCCGAGGGAAGGGAAGTGGGCTGGGATTAGGCTAAATAAGTTCTTCGGTACCGAGTAGCGAGAAATCCTCGATGATTGATTATCATTGCTTGTCGCTACCATTATTGACTGAGCGATCGCCCTGACGGGGCTGATTCTCGATGTCGAGCCGTTGCATTGGCCTGTCGAGGCATCGCAATTCAATGTCGAGCGATCGCAATTCGATGTTGAGCGATGGAGCAAGCTCCGAGAGCGAACGCAATTGAGAGTTGGGCAGGTGCATCAAAGAGTTGCTGTGACACATTAAAGGATCGCTGTGACACATCGCTATGCTGAGCGATGGAGCAAGCTCCGCGAGCGATCGCAGCCGCACTGCTTAGGCGCATAATTTAGCCGCGCAGCTCAGCAAAATGCCTACCCTAGTACCCAGCAGCGAGAAGTCCCTGGTGTAGAATATTGCCAAACACAGAAACCGTACGGAGTTTACCCCGCCACCCCGTCCACCCACGGTAGGGACATGGCACCGCCATGTCCTTCCAAAACGTGCATTGTTAACGGGTACGTTGCATACACAGATTTGATTTGGGGCGATCGCGTGATGTGTTGTTTGCGGGCATAGATTTTCTGGCTGATGGGCGTGTTTAGAGATCGAATTAGGTATTGTGCCGGTTGATTGGACATGGCGGTGCCATGTCCCTACGGGTTCATATACCTGGGTAAAATGGGCGGAATTTTTGGGGGTGGTTTTGACGGTTCACCAACGGTAGGGACATGGCACTGCCATGTCCCTACAAAACACATCCCCCATACCGACAACCCGATTGGGGTAAAACGGAACCTAATGACGTTGAAGGGCATGACGTGAAAGCGGCTGAGGTATTGCGACTGTACGAGGCGGGGCGGCGGGACTTCCGGGGTGAGAACCTGCGGGGGCAGCGCTTTTGCGGCAAAGATCTGTCGGGGGCGGACTTTAGCGGGGCCGATATCCGTGGCACTAATTTTAGAAACGCCACGCTGATAGATGCTAATTTCGCTCAAGTAGAAGCTGGACTACAAGTAGGTTGGATGATTGTGTTAACGATCTTGATAACACTACTCTCTAATGTGTCAGGTGGAACATCTGCACTTACAGAATTTTTGACCAGTTCACTATTCCAGGCTCCCTCTGCTCAACAGATAGCGGCAGGATGGACTTCTCTTGGTATTTCACTGGCATCATTTATCACATTTATACGTTGGGGACTAAACGCAACTACAGTTGCTGCTATAGCTGGAGCTGCAATTTTAATCACGATTTTAATCGTAAATCTGACCCCATTTTATATTGTGAGCGAGATTGACATTACAGTAGTAAGTATAATCGTAGGATTAACCACAGCAGTAGTTGCATTTGTAGCATCTACAATTGTCACGGACTCTCTTATATATTCATGCGCGATTGTGATTTTAGGCACTGTCACAGGTGCTTTTGAGTTTGCGAGAAGCTCAGATACGGCTTCAATAAAGTTTTCAATTATAAATACAGTTATAGTTACGCTTTTGGCAATATATATTGGCTACTATTCTTCACAGAGCGGTAGCCGAAATATTTGGATTTTTAGAGCTAGCGTTGCTTTCATAAGTCTACGCGGAACCACTTTTAGAAGTGCAAACTTAGCTAACACCAAATTTATCAATTCCATTCTTGAAAGCACTGACTTCAGAGGCGCAACCCTCACTCATACCTGCTTTAGAGACGCTCAAAAACTCGATCGCGTCCGCCCCGGGACCACTTACCTTAATACCCCAAAAATTCAAAATCTCCTACGCACTGGTAACGGCGACAATCAAAACTTTGACCACCTCCCCAACCTTAGCGGCATTAACCTAAACGGAGTCTCCATGGTAAATGCTGACCTCACCGGCTCTAACCTTATCGGTTCCAGCTTTCGGGGTGCGCATCTAACTGACGCCAGCTTCACCACCGCCAACCTCAACCAAGCCAACCTGCAAGACGCCGACCTCACCAACGCCAAACTCATCCAAACCCAGCTCGACCAAGCCGACCTCACAGGCGCAACCCTCACCGGAGCCACCCTCGAAGACTGGGGCATCACCACCCGCACCCAGCTGCGCGGCATCCAGTGCGACTACGTCTTCATGCGCCAGCCACCCCCCGGCCACCCCAACCCCAACCCCCGCCGCAAACCCGACGACTGGACCAAAACCTTTGCCGAGGGCGAATTCGTCGACTTCATCGCCCCCATGGTCGAAACCCTCGACCTCTACCACAACCAAACCGCCGACCCCCGCGCCGTGGCTCTCGCCTTCCACGAGCTGCAGCAGCAAAACCCCGACGCCGACATTGAGCTAGTCTCCATGGAAAAGCGGGGCAAGAACCGCGACAAGGTGCTGCTGAGGGCGGAGGTTAACCTGGAATCTGACCTTTCAGCCCTGAACAGCCAGTACTTCCAGCGCTACGATGAACTCCGCGCCCTACCACCCCAGGCTCTACACGCGCTGCTAGCCGAAAAAGATAAGGAGGTTCAGCGTCTAGAGAGAATGCTCAATACCGCCATTGAGCGATCGCCCACGGTTCACGTCAGCCAAACCCAAGGAAACAACATCGTGTCTGAGTCAAAATACAATCTCAGCCACGCCCAATTCGGCGGCGGTTTCGCCGAAACCGTCCAGGGCGACCAAACTGGCGGCACCATCAACAACTACGGCGCATCCATGGACGACATTGCCCGCCTGCTGGCCGCCCTAAAGGACCAGGCCCAAACCTTCCCCGCCGAGCACAAAGCCGACGCCCTCGACGTGATTGAAGACCTCGAAACCGACATCCAAAAGCCAGAGCCCGATCAAGGCCGCATTGCCCGGAGACTGAAGCGACTGGGGGCGATCGCCGCCACCGTGGGCACCCTCACCAGCGGCGCCGTCACCTTCTCCGGCGACCTCAACCAGTTCGCGGGCAACATTGCCCAGCTCACCGAAACTCTGGGCATCCCCGTTGAGCAGGTGCAGCCGCCCGCGACGACGCCATAGCCCTAAACCCCATCTCAGGCTATTTAAAGTCAGTAGGCATTAGATAGCAGCTGTGGCAAACTAGCCCATGTGTACTGCAACGGGCCCGGAGGTCATCGATGGCTACACCTGAATCGCTAGAGCCCGCAGCCCTCACCCCAGACGACCCTGGCCTTGCCGTCGACAAGGCCGACAGCGGCGCTGACCACAGCAGCCCGGCCCTCGAACTCACCCCCCACCAGCAGGCCGCCCTCGATCAGCTCCTAGACTTTATCCAAAGTCGCCAAAAGCTCCACCTGCTCACAGGCTACGCCGGCACCGGCAAGACCACCCTCCTCCAGGCCCTCATTCATCGGATGCGGCGGGAGGGCGATCGCCGTTCGGTGGTGCTCACCGCCTTTAGCAACAAGGCCACTAAGGTGCTGGTGCGCATGGCGGACGACTGGGGCCTAGACGTAGACTGCATGACCTGCTGCAAGCTCCTGGGCCTGCGGCCCGAAATTGACTCCCAGACGGGCCGCCAGGTGTTTCGCCCCGACTCCGACAGCGAAAATCGCTTCGATCGCTACCGCCTGGTGGTGGTGGACGAGGCCTCCATGATCGACGAGGAGCTGTGGCTGTTGCTGACGGCGGCGGTGGCCGACCTCTACAAGCAGACGCAGATTCTGTTTGTGGGGGACGTGGCCCAGCTTCCCCCCATCAACGAGCCAGAGTCCAGGGTGTTCAGCCAGATCCCTAACCGCACCGACCTGACGGAGGTGGTGCGCTACGGCGGGGCGATTGGCGCTCTGGCCACCACCATTCGGGAGCACCTCCACACCCAGCTTCCGGCCTTCGTGACCGACGCCAACCGCGATCGCACCCAGGGCGTCTTTGCCCTGCGCCGCCCCCAGTGGAACCGGTGTCTGATTCAGGCATTTGAGAGCGAGTCCTACCGGCGAGATTCAGACTACGTCCGCGCCCTCGCTTACACCAACGCCCGGGTTAACCAGCTCAACCGGGCCATCCGCAACGCCCTCCATGGCCGCGAGGCTCCCCAGTTCGTTGTGGGGGAGCGGCTGATGGCCAACACCCCCTGCTGGGTGGGGGAGGCCCTAGTGTTGCAGAACTCGGAGGAGTGCGAGGTGCTGGTTGCGGTGGAGGGGGAAGAGGGGCCGTGGCGGGTCTGGTTCTTGGAGGTGATTACCGATGGGGACAAGTACCGCAGCCTGACCCTGCTGCACGACGCTAGCCGCAGCCTGTTTCAAAAGCTGCTCAATCAGTACGCGGCGGAGCGGCGCTGGCAGGAATTTTGGGAGCTGAAGCACCTGTTCCACGACCTCAGTTACGCCTACTGTCTGACGATTCACAAATCCCAGGGCTCAACCTTTCAAAACGTCTTCGTCGATACGCTCAATATCGGCATCAATTCTAAAACTGACGAGCGCAATCAGCTCCTGTATGTGGGCGTCACGCGGGCGGCGCAGCGGGTGTTTTTGCTGACCTAGCCCCAAAACGGTGGGTAGGTGTCTGTCATTGGTGAGAGGGCGATCGCATTCGATTTGTTCCCCTTGAAGGAGCGTTACCCACCCCAGACGATTGACGCTGAGAGAACGTAAAGTTTCTTATAGTCTGGCTGTGACTTCATGCGTCACCAACAAAGCAATTTATCGAGTAACTATGCAGTACAACGACATCCTTGAGCGCGTTCAAACCTTGGCTCAGGTCGATCGCCCTGGCGCGCTGAAGGCGCTAGAGGCGACGCTCAAGACTTTGGCAGAGCGTATCCTAGGGAATGAGGCGAGCCACTTGGCAGCGCAGCTTCCCGATGAGATTGGCACTTACCTCAAGGGCCACAAGGGAGAGAATGGTCAGCACTTTGACCTCAACACATTTTATCAGCGCGTGGCTCAAAAGGAGGGCGTAGACGGCCCAACGGCAGCGGCCCATGCTCGCGCGGTGTTTGTCGTGCTTCAAGAGGCCGTAACGCCAGGAGAATTTTCTGACGTCAAGGTGAACCTCTCCGACGATTATCAGGAGCTTTTTACCCCGACTACGGTGTAGCATGCCAGGCGCTCTTGTCGCCGAAGTGACTCGGTCAGCCCCGCAGAGCCTAACAGGGCTGATGCCGTCTATTCCCAATTGTTCAATTACCCGTAAAAACAATGACTTACCTAACCGATGATGCGGTCAAAAAGCCGCTAGAGCTGTTTGCTGATTTTGATGTAGACACTCAGCTTGCCCTCCTGTGGTATGGCTACCTCGACATCAAAGAGAGCCTCAACCCCAACCCCGACTACGGTACTGAAGAGCTCGGCGACACCCTCGTCAACTACTTCGATCCCCTCTCCAAAGACGACCAGCTTCAGGCGATGCGCGACATCGTTGAGAAGAAGGATACCAGCATCAGCCGGGGCTATGCGGCCCTCAGCCCGGCAGCTAAGCTGGACGTCTGGCTGAAGCTGGCCCAGGGCATGGAAGGCGATCGCATCGTGGGCATGCCCGAGGACTACGAGCTGCCAGAGAGCACGAATGCGTTCACCGAGGAGATCAAAAAGCTGGACTTTGAGCAGCGCATCAACTTCACCCGCAACGTGGTGGCTACGATGGGCTACCAAGGCTAGGCGAATGGCCGGTAGGGGAGGCCGTCTGCGGCTTCTGCCGGCGCGCTAGCATAGCATCGGTCCTATCGAAGGTAACTTGTTGGGCTCAACCCCACTGGTTCAGGCGGTAGGACCTGCAACTGTCCTCAATGATTGGGACTTTTGCAAAAAAGCGCACTCCGCCAACACCCCTATGTCTTTACCCCCTGGGCCGCAGTGGCCCTCTCTATTGCAGACTGCCGCAATTATCAGCCGCCCCATCCCATTTCTGTCGCGCTGCTTTGAGGCTTACGGCGACACCTTTACCCTCAGAGTCCTAGGCCCCGGGTCACCCCCCGTCGTCTTTCTCAGCCATCCCAATACCCTACAGCAGGTATTTACCAGCGCTGCCGCCGCCCTGGAATTCGGCAAGGTCACCCACGTGTTCCGCCCGCTGGTGGGCCAAGAATCCCTGATTATGCAGCAGGGCGATCGCCACCGCCAGCAGCGTCAGATGCTGATGCCCGCCCTGCACGGCAAGCACCTGCACGACTACGCTCAAGATATTCAAGCCATTACCGCTGAAGTGACGCAGCCGTGGCGCGTCGGCCAGTCCCTCGCCATTCGTCCCTGGATGTCGGACATTTCGCTGCAGGTGATCTTGCGCGTCGTGTTTGGGCTGCGGCCCGGCGATCGCTACCGCCAGCTACAGCGTCTCCTCAGCGAACTGCTAGAGGCGGTGACTGGGACGCTCTACTCGGTCCAGTTTTTTGCCCCCCTGCTGCAGCAGAACCTCGGGCCCTGGAGCCCCTGGGGGCAGTTTTTGCAGCAGCGCGAGCAGATCGATCGGCTCCTCTACGCTGAAATTGCCGAACGTCGCTGTTACCCTGACTCTCGTCAGGATGTCCTCAGCCTGCTGCTGGCGGCAAGGGACGTTGACGGCGAGACGCTTTCAGACAAAGAGCTGCGGGACCAGCTGATGACGCTGCTGTTGCTGGGCCACGAGACCACCGCCTCATCCCTGGCCTGGGCTTTCTATTGGGTGCATCAAAATCTCGCCGTTCGCGATCGCCTGCTAGAAGAGCTACAGCCCCTAGGCCCAGACCCAGACCCAGCCAAGATTCAGAATCTTCCCTACCTCAACGCTCTTTGCCAGGAGACCCTGCGCCTCTACCCCATCGCGCTGATCTCCCAGCCTCGCCGCGTCCGGCACCCCCTAACCTTGGAGTGCTATTGCTTTGAGCCAGGCACCATCCTGGTGCCCTGCATCTACACGGCTCACCGCCGCCCCGAGACCTACCCCAGTCCCCTCCAGTTTGAGCCAGAGCGTTTTTTGCAGCGCCAGCCAGCCCCTTCAGAGTTCCTGCCGTTCGGCGGCGGTAGCCGGAGCTGCATTGGCGCGGCGCTGTCGCTGTACGAAATGAAAATTGTGCTGGCGACGGTGATGCAGCGCTGTCGGCTGCGCCTTGACTTTTCTGGCCCGGTTCAGCCCCAGCGACGCGGCATCACCTTTGTGCCATCGGAGCGGGTTCGTTATCAGATCGAGCACCTAGGCGCGATCCACTAGGCTGGTGGAGGCAATATTGCAGATCGTTAAGTCAGGCTTGCAAAATAGAACTCCGTGAAATCTAGATGGATCTATTGAGGCGCAAGCGTCTAGGGCGTGGGCGTCTAACCTGCCGATGCCGTAGCGGCCTGTCCACCAGCGCGAGTAGCCTGCCATGATTGTTGCGTACCGACCCTCGAGTACCCCGACTAAAACTGATATTATTGAGGCGATTTACGCGGCTGTCCGTGAGCAGCAGTCCCAAAGTCGGAGCCCAGAGTGTAATCCAGAGCAGGCGCTGACAAGCAAAACAGAAACAGGCCCATTAGCGGGAAGTCGGGCTCAATTCATCAGCCTTTCCCTGCCCCTAGCGCCGGTCGATCTGCTGGCAGTGTGGTCAGACCTACAGACCGACGGGCACGGGTTCTACTGCGAAAACCCCGCTGGTGTCGAGGGCATCGCGGCAAGCGGTTGCCTAGTGCAGTGGACGGGATCTGGCAGCGATCGCTTCGCCCAGGCCCAGCAGGTGGCCGAGCGCTGGTTTCGTCAAATCCACAGCGTCGGCCTAGCGGCCCAATCGGCCAGCCGCATCCTCTGCCAGTTTTCTTTTTTGGATTGCCCTAGCGCCAGCGGTGGGCCTGAAGATTTTGGCGCTGCGGTGCCAGCAGCAACGCTGTTTCTTCCCCGCTGGCAGGTGACCCAGCAGGGCAATGTCTGGCGGTTTACCGCTAACTTTCGCCTGCCAGAAGTGGACCAGATCGCTGGGCTAGACACTATTTGCGCGACAATTTGGAAACGCTACACCCATCTGCGCTACATGGCTGCTTTGCCTCAGATGGAAATTCCCCCGCTCCGCTCCCAGGTAAAGCCCACCTTGCTGCCACTATCCCCACTGCGGCGCCAGCAGTTTCTAGCAGGCGCCACGGCCTTGCTGCAGGCCATCAACCACCGTCAGCTCACTAAGGCGGTACTGGCTAGCGCGCTGGACCTTCCCATTGACGCCCCCTTCTCTGTCGCAATGGCCCTACGGCGCTTACGCCACAGCCACAGCGGTTGCCACATCTTTGCGACGCGCTGCGGCGAGCAGACCTTTTTAGGGGCCAGCCCGGAGCGGCTGTTTCGCGTCCGCCAGCAGCAGCTCTGGGCCGATGCGATCGCCGGATCAGCGCCGCGAGGAATGACAGCTAGCGCCGATCGCCGGCTCGGGGAGGCTCTGCGGCGCAGCTCGAAGGAACGGCACGAGCACCGCATCGTCGCAGACTTCATTTTGGGACAGCTGCGTCAGCTCGGGCTACGGCCTTCGTGCTCATCCCAGCCCAATCTCCTGCGTCTTGCCAACATTCAGCACCTCTATACCGCAATCTCCGCCCCGATTCCAGCCCACGTCCATCCGCTGCAAATCGTGGCAAAGCTCCACCCGACGCCAGCGGTTGCGGGGCTTCCCCAGCAGGCTGCCTGCCGTGCGATCGCGCGACATGAGCTGTTTGAGCGATCGCGCTACGCCGGTCCCCTGGGCTGGATTGGCGACGGGGGAGACAGCGAGTTTATCGTGGCTATCCGCTCCGCCCTGGTAGATAAAGATCGGATGCGGCTGTATGCCGGGGCAGGCATTGTTCAGGGCTCCATTCCGGCAAAAGAGTGGCAAGAGGTCACCACAAAGCTGCAGGCGATCGCGGCTGTGCTGCCGCTGCCGTAATCTAGGGTCTGCTATGGTTTTGTGACAAAGGCCGACTGAGGCAGGCTAGATCAGGGGAGAGTGGGCCTGTGTCGGTGATAAAATTGGTTCAGAAATAGGAATTTAGACTATGGGTTTTCTCCGCAATACGCGCGTTTTGATGCTCTGTTTGGCTACGGCTGTTTTCGCGGTTGTGATGCTGTTTAGTAGCTCTGCTATTGAGGCCGCTCCTGCCGCACTGCTTGCCCAAGCCAGCACGGCCCAAGCTACAGTACAAAGCACCACTGAGCCCTCTGAGGTGCTGGGAGAAGCCACCTTTACTGAAACGGGCGATGGCTTAGCGGTGACGGTTTCACTCAACGGCGTTTCTTCTGGCTATCACGGCTTCCACATCCACGAAAACGGCAGCTGCGACGACGGTGGGCAGGCTGCAGGCGGCCACTACAACCCGCTGGAGGTTAAGCACGGCTGGCTACCGTCAGACGGTTTTGACAGCGCTCACGCGGGCGACTTGGGCAACATTTTTATTTCGGCTAGCGGCAGCGGCACCCTTGAAGAGACGGTTTCTGGCGTTTCACTAAGCGGGGATGAGCCCTCTGTGACGGGTCACGCCGTTATTCTCCACGCCGAGCGTGACGACTTCGGCCAGCCCACCGGCAACGCCGGGGGACGTCTGGGTTGCGGAATTATTGAGTAAGCGCAGGCGCTACTGGGCCGAAATCAGATCGGGTGAGGAAATCACCTGCTGCTCCGCGTGCAGGTAGTTCTGCAGTCGCTGGGCCTGAGCGGTATAGACCGCTAGAGTTTCCTCAGCGCGGGCAATATCCGTTTCCAGAAATTCTTGCCGCTGGGCAATGCGCTGCCAGACTTGTTGCTGCTGCTCCAGGCGGTCAGCGAGATAGTTCAAGGTCTCCTGCCGACCTTCTAAAATCTTGAGCCGGTGGTTTTTGACCAGCCAAGGCTTGACGTACGCCAGACGAACAGGGTCTTCGGCGATCGCCTTGGTTACCTCAGGGAAATAGCTCTGCACGGGCGTCAGATAGACATCCTCTATGCTGCCTTGAAGCTGACCAGAAATTTTCTGATGCTGCGCGAGCAGGGACGACTTAGAGGCTGTTGGGGCGGGAAAATCGTGCTCCCGGGGATCCCAAATGGGCCCCTTGAGGAAAGTTGCGTTGGACACCTCTGCCAACTGCCGGTCGATCTGCTGCCACTGCTGCAGGCGCTGAGTGTATTCGGGCGTGCGAGCCAGAACATCAATCGTCGCTGCGTCTGACGAAAGACCAAGCTGTTGATTGATTTCGAATAACTCTTGTCGGATCTGGTTAGCCTCCTGCTCCACCTTTTCCCGCTGGACCTGCGCAGTCCGCGCCTGTTGCGCGATCGCCTGGGCCGTTTCCTGGGGTTGTGGAACCCTATGCTGGGCCTGATGCGCCTGGAGGGCTACCCGCCGCTCAGCAATGTGACGGCGCACCTGCTGCATCTGAGTTTGGGTGTATTTCAGGTCCTGACAAATTTCTGAGCAAGTCTCGCCGCCAACAGCCTGACTTTGACCCCGGTCGGTTGGCGGTTCATTCACCAGCGGTGAAGGGACGCTTTCCTGCGGTATCGACGTAGCCAAAGACAGCGCAGCAGTGGTCGCAGTGGCGGCGGCCCCCATCAACACGAGCGATCGCCAAATGGGCAGCGGGGTTTCTGCGGGCCAGCCATTCCAAACAATCTCGCGGTCAGTGGGATTGCCGTCAGAAATGAGGGCAAGCTGGGACTGGTGCGTCAGGGCGTTGGGGTGAGCGGCTTGCATCTTGGTTCGTCGCCGTACCGGCATAAGCTATACGACTATTTATCCGCTGAAATACGGTGCCAGCCGGACAGTTTTACTGTAGCGGCGTATTTCAGTGCTCAAAAATATCTTTGTAGTAAAGTAAATCGAGCTCAACAAAAGTGGGAATGCACTCGAAACAGGCCTGCGCCAGCTCCCACCGCTGCTCTCGTTTTAGCATTGTGGTTAGCTGCTGCCGTAGGGTGTGCAGGTAGCGGACATCGTTGGCCGCATAGGCCAATTGCTCCTCAGACAGATTAGCCGCATTGCCCCAGTCAGAGCTCTGGGCCCGCTTATCCAGCTCCACCCCAGCAATTTCGTTCACCAGCTCCTTGAGGCCGTGGCGAGGGCTGTAGGTGCGGGCCAGCTTGCTAGAGATTTTGGTGCAGAATAGGGGGGCAGTTTGAATTCCCAGGTGGTGCTTGAGGGTGGCTATATCGAAGCGGGCAAAGTGGAAAATTTTGACGATGTCGGGATGCTCCATTACCTGCTTGAGCCGCGGCGCTTCCGACTGACCAATGTCAATGCGGATGGCGCAGGCGTGGCCCTCTGAGTCGCACAGTTGCACCAGGCAGAGGCGATCGCGCTGGGGAATGAGCCCCATGGTTTCCGTATCCACCGCAATCGCGTTGGCCTGCCGATAGCGATTAAGGGCAGCATCCGACAAGTCGCGCTCGAAGATTTGAAAAGTGTCCTGACTCATAGCCCTGCTCGCGTCACTATGCCCTATGACTGTAGTACGAATGCTGAACGGGGTGAAGCATCGCCCTGTTGCAATATCGGTAACCCAAACCAGATATGATCTTGATTACTCTACCGTAGCGCTATGTCAACGCCTCCAGCCCCATCTATAGCTTCGCTACCCACCGACCCCAAACCCGACCAGCTTCACAACATCAAGGCCCAGCTGGATCTGATTCTGCTGGCGTTGGAAGCGCTGACCGGGTTGGGGTCAGAGGCGATGCTGCAGGCGGCTGAGACCCTAAACCTATCACACCTGATGGGCGATCGCGTGGCGCTGTGGCGGCTGCGCCAGTCGAGTCCCCTGCGCAAGGGCCAGGGCCGCAAGCGCCTAGACGTAGAGGAGGCGCGATCGCTGGTGCTGATTATCTGCTACCTGGCGGCAGAGCACGACGAGCTAATTCGGCGGGCCGTGGCTCTCCTAGAGCAGCTCACCCAGTCCGGCAAGCCGCCTCACCTCACGGCGCTGCTAGGGGACTATCTTGACAATTTCAGCAATCTTTATCAAGACCGTATGCAGGGCGGCGGTGACGCAGCGCCCGACCACCTGGCACACCTGGCCCTCAAGCTGCTCATCGACTTACTGTTCTACAGCACGTCGTCCGGGGCCCGCCGCCTCTGGCTCGCGCTGCTGGACTGTACGGCCTAGCGTTGCATGTGGCCTACTTCACTGCCGCCCGTGCTAGCGCGTTGACCTGCATCATGCACTTTGCTGCGCACTGTACTGTAAACTCCTGACTATGCCTGCCATTCGCCGCTACAGTCCACCCACTTGCACCTTAGAGCTGCTGGCCCGCACCTCGCCCCTGGCGCGCTGGACTCAGCGCCCTGTGTGGCGCGACATTACCTTTCGCCTCAGTTTTGATGGCCCCCACCGTCCTACCGAAAGCCGCCTGCTGGTCCAGGGGAGCGATGCCCAGCTCGATGCGGTAGGAGAGGTGGTGCGCAGCTATGTGCAGCAGGTGCTCACCCGATCGGTAGGGCAATTTTCGGCGCAAATGCAGCCAGTGTCCCTTGCTGGAGGGCTAGCTCAAGACCGTACTCCAAACGCGCTAGCGGTCCTAAAGCCATCAGCTCAGCTCAACCACCAGCTTCAAATCAGGCTAGATCGCCCCGCCACAATCGAGCTGTCAACCCTTGAGCTGCTGGATTTGGCAGATGCCCTAGACGCCTACGAGCAGGAAGGGGCGATCGCCGCTCCCTCCCCCAGTGCGCCGGCTTGGATGCGGACTGCCGCTGCGGTGGTTTTGGCCGTTGGGGTGACCACGGGAGTGATTGCGACCCAGCAGGCGGTGCGGCAGAATTCAGCGCCCACTGCAGAATCGGCTGGTGATGTTGCAAGTCGGGCTGAAACGGAGCGGACAGAGGAGTCCTTCGAGCGTGACGCAGCCAGTAACGCTCCTGAGGATAGGGTGGCGATCGCTGAGCTGCCCCAAATTGAAGCAGGGGAGAGCCTCGACTCAGACCAGGCAACGCCGCCTGCCCCGTCCGCTGCGCCGCCGCCAAGGGGCACAACCTCAGCAGACAGCGCCCCTGCTGCGCCGCCTGCGGCATCCCCTGATGTAGCGCCTGGTGAGGCGGCAAACCCAGCAGGCTTGAGCGCCGCTCCAAGTTCTTCGCCAGAAGCCGCAGGCGAGTCAATTCCCCCAGAGCTAAGCGCGATTCCGCCGATTGAGTCTAGTGAGGATGAACTTGCCCCAGCGAGGCCCGATTCAACCGATTCCAATCTAGCCGAGCCGAGCTCTGCTGAAGCGGCTCAAGATCAACCCTTTGCCGCAAATCGGCCCGCCCCTGTTACCCCCAGCGCCACCGTTCAACAGGTGCAGACGGCGGTGCAGTCCCGCTGGCAGCCCCCCGACAGGCTGCGGCAGTCTTTGGAGTACCGCGTCACGGTCGCTTACGATGGGACACTGCAGCGCGTTTCTCCCATCGGCGACACGGCTCGCGCCTATCTATCCACCATTGATGCCCTCCAGGTGGGTGAGGTGGTCAGCCCTCCAGGGGCTTCCTCTCGCCCGATTCGCCTCGTCTTGCGGCGGGATGGGCAGGTGAGGGCTTTTCTTGAGCAGCTTTGATTTTGCTAGCCTGCCCCCTATAAGTAAGCTGTAAGTGAGCCATGAGTGAGCTATGACGACCCCAGTACATGTCCTCGGCATCGACATCGGCACCACCAGCACGAAGACTATTTTGTTCTCCGCTAGCGGTGAAGCGATCGCTGAGCGCACTGCCCACTATCCGCTGCTGTCACCCCAGCCTGAAGTGCAGGAGCAAGACCCGGAAGAAATTTACGATGCGGTGACCGGCAGCGTTCGGGCCGTGGTGGAACAGACGGGCTGTGAAGACAGCCTGGCAGGGCTCTGCTTTAGCACGGCCATGCATACCCTAATTGCCGCAGATGGCGCGGGGCAGCCCCTCACCCACAGTATTACCTGGGCAGACCGCCGCAGCGCCCCCTGGGTGGACCAAATCAGGCAGCAGTGCGATACCCACGCCCTCTATGGCCGCACGGGGGTACCGCTCCACCCTATGCTGCCCTTGGTGAAGCTGCTGTGGCTTCGCGCCGAGAAGCCAGAGATCTTTGAGCAGGCCGCCAAGTTTATTTCCATCAAGGAGTACATTCTTCACCGCTGGTTTAACCAGTTTGTGGTTGACCACTCCATCGCTAATGCCACCGGGCTGTTCAACATCCACACCTTAGGCTGGGATGAAGAAGCTCTGTCCCTTGCTGGCGTCGGCGCCGATCGCCTCTCTGAGCTGGTGCCCACGACCCACGTGCTGAGGGGCCTGGACGAGGCCGCCGCCACGGCAGTGGGGCTACCGGCAGATACGCCCGTAGTGGTGGGGGCCAGTGCCGGCGCCTTGGCCATTCTGGGGGGGGGCCCGATCGCCCCTGGCGAAGTGACGGTGACCGTGGGCACCAGCGGTGCGGTGCGGGCCTCGGTAGAGCGGCCCCAAACCGACCCCAAAGAGCGGCTGTTCTGCTACGCCTTAACAAAGGACCGCTGGGTAATCGGCGGCGCCACCAACAACGGCGGTATTGTGCTGCGCTGGGTGCGGGACCACCTGGCCGACGCGGAAGTGGATACCGCCAATCTGCTGCAGACCAGCCCCTACAACATTCTCACCGATATTGCGGCTACGGTTCCGGCCGGCTCAGAGGGCCTCATCTTTCACCCCTATCTGGCTGGTGAGCGGGCGCCGCTGTGGGACGCCAATGCCCGGGGCAGCTTTTTCGGTCTGGCGCTGCACCACACTAAGGCTCACCTGATTCGCGCTATTTTAGAAGGCATCGTCTATAATCTGAACGCCATTCTGGCGGCGGTGGAAGACGTGGTGGGGCCGGCAAAGGGAATTCACGCAACGGGCGGAATGGTGCGATCGCAGCTCTGGCGGCAGATGCTGGCGGACGTGTTTGACCAGACGATTACGATTCCGGAGACGTTTGAGAGCTCTTGCTTTGGGGCAGCGATGCTGGGGCTGCATGCCCTGGGCTATTTGGATAGCCTGGAGGATGGATTGGCGCTGGTGGAAGAGGGCGATCGCCACCCGCCGGATGAGGCGGCGGCGCAGCGGTACCGGACGATTTTGCCGCTGTATGATAAGCTGCTGGCGCAGGTGAAGCCGCTATATGAGAGGCTTGCTTAGTCGGTACTGCTGTTGCTCACGCCTTTAAGGAAATCAGCGCCCAAATTAAGTCGGCGTTAAGCTTCCTAAAAATTATGATGTCATTCACATAATGCACAGATAAGATCTATGCAGAGCATATTTTTGTCTTGCAGCGCTGGCGCAGCGGCGAGCGGTAGCGCCACGTCTTTAGGTCAACAATAGCGGCTTAGATTAAGGAGTAATCTCAATCTAAATCATTGCGCTCTTACAATGGCCTTAACTCCTCAACTTAGAAAAACCGTCATCGCTCAATGATAGACCCTGCGACTAGGGATATTCCTTCGATTCCCGGCTATAGAATTGCCGAGCAGATTTTTGAAGGGCCTCGCACCCGCTCCTACCGAGCTTGGCGGGGCACGCAGCGAGTCATCATTGAGGTGCTATGGCATCAGCAGTCTAGCCTTAGCAATCTATCGAAACTTCATCAGCAATACGCCATTGCCCAGTCTCTAGATCACCCTGCGATCGCCCGTCCGCTGGCCCTAGAATTCTACGAGGGGGGCTATGCGCTGGTGATACCTGACGCGGGGTTGGTCAACCTAAAAACCTATTGGCCAAGACAGCGGCGCGATGTCTCGGAGACGTTGGCGATTGCGCTTCAGCTTACAGACGCGCTGGACTACCTCATCGAGCAGCGCATCGTCCATAAGGGCATCAGACCAAGCAATATCTTGATCCATCCAGAAACGGGCCATATTCAGCTCACGGACTTCAGCGCCGCTACGTCATTGCCTAAAGAACGTCAGCTCTCTACCAGCGTTAGCGCCTTTGAAGACGGGCTAGCCTACATTTCTCCCGAGCAAACGGGGCGGATGAACCGAAACATTGATTACCGCACCGACTTTTACTCCCTTGGCGCTACCCTCTTCGAGCTGCTAGTGGGACAACCACCGTTCACCGCAGATGATCCAATGACGCTGGTGCACTGTCACCTTGCTCGCCCGGTCGTGTTTCCGCAGGAGAGCCAACAGACCGCTCCAGCAATGGTGCAGGCTATCCTCACAAAGCTGATGGCAAAGACTGCCGAAGACCGCTACCAGAGTGCGTTGGGATTAAAGCATGACCTGGAGGTCTGTTTACAGCAGTGGGAGGATGACCGGGCGATCGCCAAATTTGAGCTGGGGGCGTGGGACAAGTGCGATCGCTTCTTAATCCCTGAAACAATTTATGGTCGAGAGCGAGAAATTCAGGCTATCCTGAACACCTTTGACCGAACGGCGGCGGGCAGTGCGGAGCTTCTTCTGGTGGCAGGGTCATCCGGCATTGGTAAAACCTCAATCATTGGCGAGGTGTATAAACCTATCGTGCGGCAGCGGGGATACTTAACCAAAGGTAAGTTTGACCAGGTCAACTACGATATTCCGCTTTCCGCCTTCGCGCAAGCGCTGCAAAATCTGGTCAGACAGCTTTTAACAGAAGCCGACGAGCGGCTGAACCGGTGGAAGGCTAGAATACTCAGCGCCCTTGGCGACGATGGACAGCTGATTATTGACCTCGTCCCTGAGCTTGAGATCATCATCGGGCCGCAGCCCCCCGTCTCAAGGTTGACTGGACCAGAGGCCCAGCAGCGATTCTATCGCTTACTGCAGCAGTTTATTCAAGTCTTTGCCACATCCGCTCATCCTCTGGTTATCTTTTTAGACGATTTGCAGTGGATTGACTCGGCCTCTCTAAGCTTGATAGAGATACTTTTGCAGCAGCGTGACTGTCGCTTTTTACTACTGCTAGGAGCCTATCGCGATAATGAAGTCAGCGCTGGTCATCCGCTGATGTTAATGCTAGAGCGGTTGACCAAGGCAAGGTTGCCAATTCAAACGTTGATCCTAGGGCCTCTCGAACAAGCTCATATCAATCAGCTGATTACTGACACGCTCAACTGCTCTGATCGTCTTTCTGAGACAGTCCTATTACCGCTAGCCCAGCTCATTTATCAGATCGCTAAAGGCAATCCTTTTTTTACGACCCAGTTACTGCGATCTTTTTACGAAAACGGCCTGATTGAATTTGACCGAACCACGGGCAGTTGGCGGTACGATATGTCCCACATCAAGCCGATGATTGTGAGTGGTGATGTGGCGAAGCATGTATCGCTACAGCTACAAAAACTGCCGGTACCTTGTCAAGATCTCCTCAAGTTAGGGGCCTGCATTGGTAATCAATTCGACCTAGAAATCCTGGCAATTGTCACAGAACAGAGCGTGTCAACGGTAGCAACACAGCTTTGGCCTGCCCTACAGGAAGGGTTCATCGTTCCTCAAAGCGAGAGCTATACGGTTCCTCAACTTTCTGATCGGACTGAAACAATCACGGCGAACGGCCTTGTCATTTATCACGTTGCTGATACTGCTCACCGCATCAGCTATAAGTTCCTTCATGACTATGTTCAACAATCGGCTTACGCCATGATTGTTGGAGACCGACGGCAAGCGACGCATCTACATATCGGACAGCTGTTACTGGCCCAAACGCCCGACCAAAACCAGCCAGAGCCGCTATTTGAAATTGTCAATCACCTCAATATTGGGCGGTCGCTGCTTAGGTCTCAAGAGGAGCGAGAAAACTTAGCGCAGCTGAACCTGAAGGCAGGCCATAAGGCCAAATCTGCCACTGCCCATAGCGCCGCCGTAAACTACTTCACCATCGGCATCACCCTATTGCCGCCAAACGCCTGGACAAGTCACTATAATCTTGCCCTTGAGCTACACACGGCACTTGTGGAGGCCTGTGCGCTCAACACGGACTTTGACCAGATGGAACAGTGGGCGCTAGTGGTGCTAGAGCAGGCCCAGGCGCTGCTAGACACGATTGATGTTCAGCAAACGCGGCTGATCGCCAGGCGATCTCAGGGAAGATTAATAGACGCGATTCAAACTGGCCTGCAAGTCTTACAGTCTTTGGGAATCGATATACCAGAACATCCAACTCAGACTGACATTGCAGCAGTGTTTCAGCAGACCGCGCAGCTTTGGAAGGGGCGATCGCCTCTGGAGTTACTCGATTTGCCGGCTATGACCGACCGAAACTGTCTAGCGGCTATGCAAATCTTAAGCTGGCTCGTGCCCTGCGCCTACGGCGGCAACCCTGCCCTAAACCCCTTGCTGATTTGTAAGCAGGTCGATTTATCAATTCGCTGTGGTAACTGCTCTACATCAATTTATGGCTATGTGGACTATGCCCTGATGCTGTGCGGCGTGACGGGTGATATTTCCTCGGGCTACGACTTTGGTCGAATGGCGCTACTACTAATGGATCGGCTACAGGATGCGACATGCAGAGCACGAACCTGGTACGTTTTCTATACCTATATTCAGCACTGGAAATCCCCGCTTCAAGACTCTGTTGTACAGCTCCAGGAAGGTTTTCACGTTGGCTTGGGCATGGGAGATCTAGACTGCGGCACCTTAAATATCGCCTCTTACTGCTGCTTGGCGTTTCATTCGGGGAAAGCCCTGTCCGAACTGGCCGATGAAATGACGGCTTACTATCAAACCGTCTGTCAGCTCAAGCAGGTCACGCCGCGCTATTACATGGAAAGCTATTTGCAAACCGTGCACAATTTGCTGGGACACTCTGCAATACCCCAGCAGCTAACCGGCAGCATTCTCAACTGTACCGAGGCGTTGCATCAACACGAGGCCACAAACAACAAAACAGCTCTATTCAGTTTACAAATCAGTCAACTGTTTCTCAGCTATCTGTTTGGCTGCTATGAGCAGGCAGTTCAGATCGCTATTGCTTTAGCAAGCCATCTTGATGGTGGCGCTGGCACCTTTACAATCGCGCTGTATTCCTTCTACACAGCGCTGAGCCAGCTAGCGCGATACCGCGACACGTCGCCGGAAGAGCAGCGTCAACTGCTCAATCAAATTGAGTCCCATCAGAGGAAGCTTGAGCGTTGGGCCAGCTTCGCGCCCTGCAATCATCAGCATCGCTGGGATTTGGTCGAAGCAGAACGCTGTGCTGTACTGGGCGATCGCCTCGTGGCAATTGAGCGCTACGATGAGGCGATCGCTGGGGCAAAGGAAAACGGCTTTATTCAAGATGAGGCCTTGGCCAATGAGCGTGCTGCCCAGTTTTATCTAAACTGGGGTAAGCCCAAATTAGCCACTGGCTATATACAAGCAGCGTATCAGGGCTACGCTCGATGGGGTGCTAAAGCCAAGACTGATGACTTAGAAAAGCGCTATTCCACGTTTCTACAGCCAATCTTGCAGTCATCAACGCTAGACTCCCTCGAAGCGCTTGCCAGCATAGCTGCGCCTAATACACCGCTCCACTCGCTTTTGGAAGCGAGTCAAGGCGCAAGCCATGGCTTCAATAAGGCGCTCGACTTTGCAGCTATCTTAGAAGCGTCGCAGGCCCTTTCTAAAACCATTGAGCTTGACACACTGCTGCGGCAGCTAACGCAAATCATCTTGAAAAACTCTGGAGGCGATCGCTGCGTCCTCATGCTTCCCGATAGCGATGACGACTGGCGCGTGACGGCGATCGCAACACCAGAGATGACCGAGCCCCAGTCAGAGCTGATCCAATGGAACATCAGCTTGCCCCTGCGGCTGATTCAGTATGTGAAGCACACTCAAAGCGTCGTGGTCTTGAATGACCTTGAGACTGACCTACCCATCATCGATGAGTACTTGCGCCAGCACAATCCCAAAAGCCTACTGTGCTTTCCCATGCTCAATCAAGGCCGGTTGGTTGGCCTTTTATACCTGACCAATCAATACGCCAGCGGCGTGTTTACCCGCGATCGCATTCTGGTGCTCAATTTCTTGTGTACTCAAGCCGCGATTTCCTTAGAAAATGCTCGCCTCTACCGGCAGGCCCAGGCCTATGCCCAGCAGCTAGAAGCGTCTGAGCTACAAATTGTCCAGAGTGAGAAGACCGTGGCGTTGGGCAACTTGGTGGCTGGAGTCGCCCACGAAATCAATAATCCTATCGGCTTTGTCTCCGGCAACCTAAGTGAACTCAAGCGAAACCTGAGCGATATTTTCGACCATTTGCAGCTCTATCAAGGCCGCGCTGTAGCAGAAGAGGTCCAGCGCCACGCCCAGCAAATTGAAATCGACTTCCTCTCAGAGGACATTCCCAAGATGTTGGCATCGATGGAGCGGGGATGCGATCGCATTCGGGCCCTGAGCACTAGTTTACGCATCTTCTCTCGCAGCGACGTTGAATCAAAAGTAAACACGAATATTCATGAAGGCATCGATAGCACGCTGCTGCTGTTGAAGTATCGCCTGCAAATCAAGGACTTCCGGCCAGATATTGAGATTATCCGTCACTACGGCGAACTGCCTGAAATTAGCTGCTTCCCCGGTCAGCTCAACCAGGTGTTTATGAACATTCTGGCCAACGCCATCGATATGTTTGACGAAGATGCCCAGGGTTGCTCGCTCGACGACCTGCAGTCCCATCCCCAGCGCATCATTATCAGCACCCGATACCTTAAGCCTAATCAAGTTGAAGTTCGGATTGGCGACAATGGCAGAGGCATGTCTGAGGAGGTGTGCTCAAAAGTATTCGAGCGTAACTTTACGACCAAGGCAGTGGGCAAGGGCACTGGGCTAGGGCTGGCGATCGCCCGTCAAGTGGTTGTTGAGAAGCATAGGGGCACGTTGGAGGTTCAGTCTGAGCCGGGTAAGGGAACGGAGTTTGTCATTCGCCTACCCTGTGGGGCCAGTTAGGGTAATCTGGCGCAAATGCTCCTTGAGGTTGAGACGCAGAATCTCGGCGAATAGCCGTCCGGAGAGTTTGCCTGCAACGGATTCGTGGGGGCCGGTGGGTTCCATGTCTCGCAGTTCACCGTCGATGAGTTCGCAGCGGGGGTCGTCGCCGTAGCGATCGATGAAGTCTTCGAAGGTGAGGAGTTTTTGTGATGTGTACGTCACCGGATACCTCGATTAGCTTGATGGTGTTTGAGGTTGAGGGGTGTTTGTGAGATATGTCTTAGCCTTACTCTCTTGTTCTTTCGATATGTAGGTTATCGTCGATTGGTGACGATGTTGGGGCGATCGCCGTCCGCCGGATGGGGAGGCGGCGCAGCGATATCGGACGATCTTGCCGCTGTATGATAAGCTGCTGGCGCAGGTGAGGCTGCTGTATGAAGGGTTGGCTGAGCTGTCATAGGGCAGTCGGAATATTTTGTAGCTGAGTTAGGGCTTTTTCGAGCGGTGAGCCTCGCTTACGGCATGATGTTGTTTAGCTGAAGCTGCAGCTCTGGGAAGACGCTGGAGGCAATGGGCTGTCCTAGTCGGTACTGGCGCTGTCGATATTGCTCTCCCTCAAGCTGACACACCGTTAGCGTCGGCTGTTTGGGTTTACCGATAAAGGCTAGGCCGCCTAAGCCACGAAAGTCGGCGATCCAGTATTCTGGAATGCCGAGAAACGCATATTCTTCCACTTTGCGGGCATAGTCATCTTGCCAGTTTGTACTGACAATTTCTGCAACTAGTTGGACTGCCTGACCGCTGGTAATGATGGGCTGCTTTTCCCAAAGGGGTTCTGTGGCTAAAGCGACCTCGTCTAAAACGATGACATCTGGGCGTAGGGCGGTTGCGTCGGTGTTGGGGGGGCGGATGAGGCAGTTTTTAGGAATGGTCCAGTTGAGGTTGAGGCGCAGAATCTCGGCGAATAGCCGCCCGGAGAGTTTGCCTGCAACGGATTCGTGGGGGCCAGTGGGTTCCATGTCGCGCAGTTCACCGTCGATGAGTTCGTA
>JBHJHJ010000081.1:0-27776 GCA_050330955.1 Elainellaceae cyanobacterium
CCTGACCTCTGCGGTGCGATCGCAGCACTCTACCAGCTGAGCTAATTCCCCGTACTGTAAGCGATCTTACCGCAGGCGGTGCGACTGGCCTTCGGCCGCCCTCCGGGAACGCAGCTACTAGCTGAGCTAATTCCCCGCGTCACGTAGATCTTATGATACAGAAGCCTCATCAGCAGGCAGGCGCTTAGCCTGCTGCGACTCCTCATCCTTATCAATTTCCCCCAGCAGCCTCGCCACACCCCGCGTCGCCTCAAACTGACTGCAAACCACCACAACTGCCGCCGTCATCGGCACCCCGATAAACGCACCGGGAATGCCCCACACCCAGCCCCAAAACACAATTGACACCAGGGCCACAAACGACGAGAGCTGCAGCGAATCCCCCTGTAGGCGCGGGTCCACAATGTTACCCATAATCCCCTGAATTACCATCAGTCCCATTAAGGTGGCGATCGCCACCGAAGGGCCATTGAAGATCAGCGCTGTGAGTGCTGGAGGGAATACCGCAATAATCGAGCCAATTGTAGGAATAAAGTTGAGGGCAAAGCCGAGCAAGCCCCACACGATCGCAAGCTCCACCCCCAGAACGGCGCACCACCCCCAGGTCAAAAGCCCCGTCAAAAAGCTCGTGAACGCCATAATGTAGAGAAACTTGCGCAGCTTCTGACTGATGGCAGACGCTGCTTCAATCAGCTTCTCCCCGACGCCGTCAGGAAAGGCCCGCTTCACCCGTCCGGGGTATTCACGCATCTCAAACAGCAGCAGCACCAGCATCGAGGCAATGAGTAAAACGAGGCTTAGCGCTGAGAGCAGCGTAAGCAGGCCGCTTAACGTAGGTCTAGCCGCTTGCTTGGCCGCATCCTGCGAGGCCAACGACTCAAACGACACCGAATAGCCATAGGAGCTAACCCACTGCTCCAGGGTTTTGAGGAATTGCCGCCCCCGGTCTACATACTCCGGCAGCTTAGGCTCGATGATCTCTAAACTTAGCTCCAAGACCCCGAGCAGCACGGCGAACACCGAGGCCAAGACGGCCAGTACCACAACAAAGCTGAGCCAGCGTGGTATCCGCCGCTCTAGGTAAGTCTGGAGCGGGTTCACCAGTACCGCAATCAAAAACGCGAACGCTAAGGGCAACGTTAGGGGGCGGCTGGCCTGCAGGGCCGCGATCGCCAGGATTACCGCAATCACCACTACAGAAAGCTTGGCTGGAGACTTGGATAGCGCCATAGTCTTTGCTTAGGCTTGGGGATGGTCGTCAGTCAAACGATTCCACAGGGGGTAGGGCACCTCCGTCTTCGGCACAATGTACTCCTGCTCTGTCACCGACATATCTGCCATCCCGGTGAATTCTTCCCGCTTTGGATCCTGGAGATTGATGTAGGTTCCCCCCTGCTGTAAGCGCGTCCCAGTTTTAAGAATGGGGATACGGGTCAGCTCTTCACTAGAGAAATCGGAGAGGCGATCGTGCAGCGCTTCAATATCTGCCGCCGTCTGGCTAAAGCGGTCCAGTGCTTCTGTAGACGGGCCGTCATTCATACCGGCATCCGGATTGGGGTTTAGGTCCTTCTGGAATGAGTCATCGGGTTTACCCACATATTGGTTGGCCGGCTGATCGGTCGCCATCGCTGTTCCTCAAATTTACCCACCCCCCCAAGGTAGGTTGAGACAGCGGCAGCGATCGCCCCTCAAAAGGGTTAAATCTCTGTACCCGCCTGCTGCATTGAGAAAAATTCACCTGCAGCGCTTAAGGTGGGTCGCAGCCTGGCGGCTTATTCTTGGTCTTCAGGAGGCCGTCGCCGCCAAAACTGCAGCAGCCCCAAGGGCAAAAAGCTAGGGGGAAAAACCAGCAGCACCGGCAGGCTTTTGGATAAATGCTCTAAGGTTGAAGCGTGGCGGTATTTGGGCTTACGGGGCTTTGCGATCGTCGAGGCCACCACCTGCTCAAACGGAACGGCACCCATGCGCAGCCAGGTCTCTAGCTTGGGGGGCAAATCCTGCACCAGACGCGTCCGAATCCGGTTGTTCGACCAGGACTGAATATAGCCTGCTGAAAGAAACGGCTTGTAGAGGTTAGCCTCCGTCGTTTGCTGCTTCGTAAATGCCAGGCTGAGGCCACGCACCAAATCCCGCAGCGGCTCAGTTTCATTCCAGCGCCTTTCCCGCAGGAAGCTGTTCTGCGCAAGAGCATAGTTTAGGTTGCGGGGGTCTCCCATGCTGAGGTGAGTTGCACCAATGGCCGCCACTAAATAGCGAGAGTCGGTTTGCAGCGTTGTGTAAGGTAATAGCTGTTGGGAAACCGCAGGGGTGATGGGGTCTTCGCTGGCCGAAAAGATCAGCGTGGGAACCTTGACCTGAGACAGGCCGGTTTCGCCAAAGATGCGGCCCATTAGAGGATTCATGGCAATCACCTGGGTGACTCGCCCATCTCGGATCGCCGGAACCTCGGTTAGATCGACTGCGCTGCACTGCAGCCAGTCTGCAGGGGAAAGGCCAAACAAGCTGCGTCCCTGACAAAACTCAGCGAGCCCACCGACGTCCAAAGTGGCCCCCGCTAGTGCTAAGGCTGTATAGCCGCCCAGGGAGTGGCCAATGACCGTCACCTGCTTAGTGTTAATTTGGCGGTGAAGGATGGTGGAGTATCGGTTGAGCCGGGACAGCTCGTCTAAGAGGAAGCTGACATCTTTGGGGCGCTCTATGAATTCTTGCACCGGCAGCAGGTCATTAATACCGCCCTCGCCCAGCTTACCTAGGGCCGCCTGGGAGAGCCAGGTCACATTGCTGCCGGGGTGCTCTAGGGCTGCCACCGTAAGGCCGTGGGAGGCCAAATGCTGAGCCAAGTAGCTCAAAAATCGGCGGTCTGCCCCAAACCCATGGGAAATCACCACCAGTGGGCCATGGTGCTGACGGCTCCAGTAGAGGTCAACCGGAATTGAGCGGCTGCGATCGCGATCGCGAAAGGTGAGGGACTGCTGCCGCACGCGGGCATGGCCGGGCTGGGAAGGGTCAAAGGGAATCGGCAGGGCCGGGGCTTCTGTGGTCAGCTCTTGCTCAAGCAGGGAGTTTAGGGTGTGGCGCTGCCAATGGGGGAGGTTGAGCTGGGATGCTAGGGCGATCGCCGCCGTGACGTTAACCGTAATATCTCGATCTGGGTAGGTCTTGAGAAACGTCAGCAGACTGATGCCCTGAGTGTCTTGAATAGTCTGGAGAAAGGCCGTCTCAATTTCTTGGGAAGTGCTGTCGGGCAAGACCGTCAATAGACCGTCCATGAGCTGATGGCCCGATGCAGAATGGAGCAAATCCTCCATCAGGGTTTCACTGGCGCTGGGGTTGAGGGGCACCGAGGTGGTCAGGGCTAGCCGCACCTCATCTCTGAGGAGCGGTTGATAGAGGGCTAGTGTGGGCGAAACCGCGCCGTTGTGGGCAAACCGCTCTAGGTCCTCGATATTGACAGACTGCTCAATCGGACCGAGCCGAACCCGGAGCCGCTCAGCCGCGATCGCGGTGGGGGGGTCTGGAACAAAGCTGCCCGCTACGGCGACTAGCACACTAGAGATGATCTGCAGGGCGCGGCGATGGGCAGCATTTCTAAGTCTAGATGGCTTGGAGGAAGACTTGGGGCGCAGCCCTAAGCCAGCGCCATAAATTTGGCCCAAAGTGAAGCGATTGATTAGGTCAGCGTGAATCGGTTGCACAGTGATAGGGAGCATCTAGTCGAAGGTGAGCTGAGGCGGTTTTGAGCGGAACTAGCCCAATAAGAACTAGCCCAGCATAGGTGGATCACGTTACCCCTATGGCTCTATTCATCTGCTGTCTCCCTACATCAACGACTTTACTGAAAGTAAACATTTGAGGTGCCGACTGTCGGTGTGAAGCGATCGCCTAATCCTGACATGCAATCTCAAACTAGCTCATTTCGCTGGAAAATCGGGTCTGAATGTGAGACATCTAGACATTTTGTATCTTTGGTGAGTCAGCGTGGGGACGAGGGCAGCGAGTAGTTCGCTATTGTGTCAGACCAGACCTCAGGGAGACTGTATTGATTAGTACAGATTCACCGCGTTACACAGCAGCGGCCGCTGGCTCGCGTTCAGGAGGCCGCTGCAGATCCCCGATAATATCGTCCAAGTCTTTAGCGATCGCCAGCAAATCCATGTCTCGCCAGCGCTTGCCCACCACCTGCAGGCCAATGGGTAAGCCGCTCTGGGTTTGGCCAATGGGAATCACCACGACCGGATGACCCGTCAGGTTGAAGGGCTCTACGTAGGCCCCCGACGCCATGGAGTAGGGAACGCAGTGATGGTTGATGGGTACCGCTTCACCCCGCTTGCGGTGAGTAAAAGCGGGGGTCATCGCCACCGGACACAGCCAGGCATCCCACTGGGCCAGCTCGCCGTCCATATGGGCCACAAAGCGATCGCGTTCGGTGAGCGTTTCGAAGTAGCCTTTGAGCGACGGGTTGGCGGAAATGGGTAACCCCAGACCCGCTGGAGTACCGAGCTGGCGGAAGTGGCGATCGCCTTGAGCCGCGTCGCGCCACAGAAACGCCAGCGTTTTGGTCACCTCTGCCACCGTGCGGGACTGGGCATAGAGGAGGATGTAGGCGACAAGCCTGTAGTATGTCCGCCACGCCGCCCCAAAGTCAAAGTTAGGCATCCACTGCTCAACCGCTACGCCCGCCGCAGTCAGTTTACCGGCTGCTGACTGGATAGCCAGCTTGATCTCGGGATCCACAGGATACAGCGGCCACTCGTCGATCCAGGCAATTCGCCGGGAAGTGAGGGCCTGGTCGCTAGGAACATCTAGAGGGACGGGCGGGATGTGGGGACGGGCAGAATCTGGTCCCGCAATGATTTGCAGGCAAAGCGCTAGGTCTTCGACAGCGCGTGCCAGGCTTCCTACCGTGAGCATCTGCCGGATGCAGTGGGGGGCATCTGGTTCCTCAGGGATGTGGCCCTGGGGCGAGACGCGGTGGTCAGTGGGCTTGAGGCCGTAGAGACCGCAGAAGTGAGCGGGCTGGCGAATAGAGCCGCCTAGGTCAGAGCAGAGATCGAGGGGGGAGAGCCCTGCCGCTACTGCAGCAGCCCCGCCGCTGGAGGTGCCCCCCGGCGTGTAGTCCAAATTCCAGGGGTTGTTTACCCGGGGAAAGACCGCGTTGAGCCCCTGGTAGCCCCCCGCCAGGTCTCCCGGACTCGTCTTCCCTAGAATAATGGCCCCTGCCGCCCGCAGCCGGCTGACGGCTGTCGCGTCCTGGTGGGGCACATAGTCCCGCAGCGCCGCTGATCCAGCCGTGGTGCGCAGCCCGGCGGTTTCAAAGACGTCCTTAACCGTAATGGGGACGCCGTGCAGCGCCCCCCACCGCTCGCCCTGAGCCAGGGCCTCATCCGCCTGTCGCGCCCGCTGCCGCACGCGATCGCCATCTAGGGTGCAAATCGCGTTGAGCTGGGGGTTGAGGCGGTCAATTTCGGCCAAGTAGGCTTCGACAACCTCTAGAGAAGAGACTGCGCGATCGCGGATCATTTGGGCCAGGCGATGGGCCGAAGCGAAAGTGAGATCGTTCATGGCAACGGATTGGATCGCGGTGCCCCGATCTTAGCTAACCTGGCGGCGAGAGGCTGTCCCTACCAGGGCTGGCGAATCTTTTCGTAGATCTCCACATACTCGCCCCCCGGCAGGTTCCAGGAGAAGTCATAGTTCATTCCCTGCACCGCCAGCTTCTGAAACTTATCGCGGTGGTTACGCCACAAATCTATCCCCCGTCCCAGGGCCGACTCCAGGGCGTAGTTGTCCTGCTGGTGGAAGACGTAGCCGTTTCGCTTTTCTGGCAGCACCGCTGTGTTGTAGTCGTAGTCAAATACCGTATCTACTAGGCCACCCACCGCGCGAACTACGGGCACCGTGCCGTATTTGAGGCTGATGAGCTGGGTGAGGCCGCAGGGCTCAAAGTTGCTGGGCACCACCATTAGGTCAGCCCCAGCGTAGATTAAGTGAGACAGCTCCTCGTTGAAGGCCAGCTCCAGGTGGGCGTCAGGGTTGTCGTTAAGAAACGCCCTTTCGTGCTGGAACTTGTCGTTGATCGCCTTGCCGGTAGCTGAACCCAGCAGCACAAACTGCGCCCCCTGACCCAGAGCATAGTAGATGGCGTGATGCACCAGGTGTACGCCCTTCTGCTCATCCAGCCGGCCAATGAAGGCCACAATGGGCTTGTCCGACTCCTGCAGCAGCAGCCGCTCCCGCAGCGCTTTAGTGTTCTTCTGCTTCAGCTCAAAGGTTTCCGCGCTGTAGTTCTGCGGGATATAGGTATCCACCGCTGGGTTCCAGATGTTGTAGTCAATGCCGTTGAGCACCCCCTGGAACTTGGGCTCGTGCACATACAGAGTGTGGCCTAAACCAGAGCCAATGTCGGTGTAGCGGGCTTCCCAGGCGTGCTGCGGGGATACTGTGGTAACCGCGTTGGAGTAGGTGATGCCACCCTTCATGAAGTTGATAGCGAAGGGGTTGAAGTTGTCCTGCAGCTTGTCGGGGCTGAAGTAGTAATCGGGGCGGTTGAGGCCCGTGGCGTAGAGCACTTCGACCCCGGCAATGCCCTGGTGCTTGAAGTTGTGGATGGTATAGCACACCCGCTGGTAGGCCATGCCGTGGTACTGATACATTTCGTACAGCATCACGGGCAGTAGGCCCGTTTGCCAGTCGTGGCAGTGAATGATGTCGGGCTTTTTGTTGCTCTGCTGCATGAACTGCAGCGCTGCCTTGGCGAAAAAGGCAAAGCGCATGGGGTCATCGTCGCTGCCGTAGTAGTGGCCCCGGTCAAAGAAGCGATCGCCCGAGTGGGGCTCGATGAAGAAGCACTGCCGCCCGTGTACCCAGCCGCAGTGGACGGTGCAGGTAATCGCGCCGTCGTACCAGGGCACCTCTAGACCGTTGTAGGCCTCGTGCAGCCCCCAAATGTGGTCGTAGCGCATGCAGTCGTACTTGGGCAAAATCAGCTCCACAGCGTGGCCGCGAGTGGTCAGCTCGCGGCTAATGCCGTAGACCACGTCACCGAGTCCGCCGGCTTTGATTACGGGAGCGCACTCAGAAGCAACTTGAATGATATACATGGATTTTCCTTCGCCAAATTGGGCGCTAGATTGGGCGCTGTGTTATAAAAATTTACATATCGTGACTCTGCCATACTTGTATCGAAGTCTCTGCCATTTCGCAAGCATCATTTGATGGAGAGGTTCAACTGCAGCCGCTCAGGCAGACCGTTCACGCCATGACTCACGCTATCACCCTCCGGCCCGCAAAACCACAGGAGAGCCGAACGCTGAGCGCTCTGGCCTTCCGCTCAAAATCGTACTGGGGATATTCTCTAGAATTCATGGAGGCGTGCCGGGCTGAGCTATCGGTCTTGGAAGAAGACATTGCAAATCCGCAGCGACATTACGTACTGGCCGAGTCAAACGGTAAGATAGCCGGATACTACGCCCTAGAGTGCCGCTCTGCCGCTGAGTACGAATTGGAAGCGCTATTCGTGGAGCCTCAGTACATTGGGCAAGGCATTGGTCGAAAGCTCATTGAGCATGCTAAGTCCCATGCCCAAAAGGAGGGCGCCCGGTCCCTGCTTATCCAGGGTGATCCAAACGCTACAAAGTTCTACCTCGCCGCTGGCGCTGTTCAGATTGGCGATCGCGAATCTGACAGCATCTCTGGTCGCTGCTTACCAGAGTTCAAAATTTTCTTGTAGCGGTAATAAGTTATTTGCGAAGTGCGGGGCAAAAGCGCAGGATACTGTCGAGCAGTCGGAGGCAGGCCATGACAGCAGAAATAGACATTAGGCCACTCGGCCCTCATAACATCCCGCTGATGAACGCGCTACTGACGGTTTTCGGCGAAGCCTTTGATGACCCACAAACCTACACCGATAAACCGCCGAGTGAGGCTTACCTGCGAAACCTTCTCGGGGGCGATTCCTTTATTGCGCTGGCTGCCTTGAAGCGGGGCAACGTTATCGGTGGGATCGCCGCATACGAGCTTAGAAAGTTTGAGCAAGAGCGCAGCGAAATCTACATTTATGATCTTGCAGTAGCGCCAGCCCACCGGCGTCAGGGAATTGCTACAGCCTTGATTGAAAAGCTGAAAGCGATCGCTGCTGAGCGTGGGGCTTATGGAATATTCGTTCAGGCCAATACCGGCATCGAAGACGAACCCGCGATCGCGCTGTATACAAAACTGGGAAAGCGTGAAGAAGTGCTGCATTTTGACATTGCGCTCAGCAACGCTTGATTTCTGTGTCTAGCATTACTAATTTTGAAGACCCTGTGCCCCACCCCCCCAATCTCACTACACTAAATACTGCCTGTACGAGCGTAATAAAGCAGCATTTATGACTTGGTTTGTCTGGTTAAGCGGTATTCTTCTGGTCTCTTATGGGCTTGGGTCGCTCCCGACCGGATACTTGGCCGGTCGATTCCTCAAAAACATCGACATTCGTGAGCACGGCTCAGGCTCAACTGGGGCCACTAACGTACTTCGGGTTTTAGGGAAAGGGCCTGGCGCAGCAGTGCTTGTGATCGATGTCTTAAAAGGTGCACTGGCCATTCTGCTGACGCGCTGGCTCGCGGCCCAGCCCAGCATTACCATTCCATCTCCAGAAGCCGTCAGCGCTGATTCGTGGCTCCCCTGGCTCACCGTATTGGCAGGGATAGGCGTTTTGCTGGGGCACAGTCGGTCTCTATGGCTTGGCTTTTCCGGCGGGAAATCAGTAGCCTCTGGGCTGGGAGTGCTGTTCGCCCTGCACTGGCCCACCGCCCTCGTTGCCCTTGCGGTATTCTCGACCGTGCTGCTCCTCACTAAAATCGTGTCTTTGAGCTCCCTGGTCACTGCTCTGTCGGCCCCGGTTGTGACGATCCTATTTTCTCGTCCGTTGCCGATGGTGCTCTTCGTCCTCATCGCTGCGCTCTACATTTTGTTGACCCACAAGACTAACATTCAGCGCCTGATGAATGGAACAGAGTTTAAGCTGGGTCAAAAGAAAAGCGTTGCCTAGGGCAGAACGTTTAGCATACTCCCCAGCCGCTGTTGTCGGGCTAGCGCAGCATAATGATGAACCGTAGCCAATTTCACCGTATCGATGCGGCCTGAATGGTTTAATTTGTAACAATGTGGCAAATGCGGGCCAACCATTATGTCTCCCTTATGCGATCTTTTGCTTCGCCGCTGTCGCCTGCTACAGCGTAGCGGCCCTTCAACGCTTGTGGATATTGCCGTTCAAGATGGCACTATTGTAGCGATCGCGCCCCAGCTTGAGATGCAGGGAGAAAAGGAGCTTGCAGTGAGATCGCGGCTGGTGAGCCCGCCTTTTGTGGATTCCCACGTGCACCTCGACTCGGCCCAGACGGCAGGTGAGCCCCGGCCCAACCACAGCGGAACTTTATTCGAGGGCATCGACATTTGGCGGGAGCGCAAGCAGCACCTGACCCTAGACGACGTGAAGCAGCGGGCGATCGCCACCCTGAAGCAGCACGCCGCCCTGGGCGTCCTCTACGTGCGCAGCCACGCCGACGTGAGTGAGCCTACCTTGACTGCCCTCAAGGCCTTGCTAGAGGTGCGGGAGGCGGTGAAAGACTGGATGACGCTCCAGGTGGTTGCCTTTCCCCAAGACGGCATCTACGGCAGCCCCGAGGGCGATCGCCTGATGGTAGAGGCTGCAGAGCTAGGCGCAGACGTAATCGGCGGCATTCCCCACTACGAGCTGACGCGGGAGGACGGGGTCCGCTCGGTGCACCGTACTTTTGAGCTAGCCCAGCAGTACGATCGCCTAGTGGATATCCACTGCGACGAGATTGACGACGACCAGTCTCGGTTTTTAGAAGTGGTGGCGGCCTGCGCCATTCGCGGGGGGAATGGCGATCGCGTCACCGCTAGTCACACCACCGCCTTTGGCTCCTATAACGAGGGCTACGCCATGAAGCTGATGGGCTTTTTGGACCGGGCGCAGATCAACTTCATCGCTAACCCGCTGATTAACATTACTCTGCAGGGGCGGGGTGACACCTACCCCAAGCGGCGCGGCGTGACGCGGGTGAAGGAGCTGTGGCAGCGGGGCATCAACGTCAGCCTGGGCCACGACTGCGTCCAGGATCCCTGGTATCCGCTGGGGACAGGCAATATGCTGGACGTGGCCCACATGGCGCTGCACGTTTGTCAGATGACGGGCACCGCTGAAATCGACGCCTGCTATGACATGGTGACCTGGAACGGGGCGCGGACGCTGGGGGTGGCGGATGGGTACGGCGTTGCGGTGGGGAAACCCGCCAACTTAATCGTGCTGGACGCTCGCAATCGCTACGACGCGCTGCGGCGGCGGCCTGCGGTGTGCTACGTCATTTCTCGCGGGGCCGTCGTTACCCAAACCCAGCCGCCCGTCACGGACTGGGTACGCTGATGGTCACCCGTGACGTTTCGTAAGGACATGGCACTGCCATGTTCCTGCCGCCCAATCCACCTGTGTCCCTGGTGCTTGCGCGGTAACGCAGCGCCCTATTTCTCAAACCGCCGCATCAAGTATGCGACGCCAAACTCCCCGTCGGGGTGGTCCTCTAGGGCCTGGGCCAGATCAAATAGCCGCTGGGCTAAGTCTTCCCCCAGCTTCTCAACCGTGGCCTGGCGCTCCTTGTACTGATACTCCAGCGCCTTGACTTGAGTTTGCCAATCCTCAGCGAAGAAGCGGTCGATGGCGCCCTGAAGTCCAGCGGCGACTAAGGTGTCCCACTCCCCTGCGTCACACCAGATACCCTCGCAGTTTTTGCAGCGCTCAATAAAAAAGGACTGAGGCTGACCCACCCGGACCCGGGCCAAGTAGAAGCCACAGGCGGGACACAGGGCAGCTCGATTGTCGTAGGGAGAAGCCGGCGCAGAAGAAGCTAAGACCTGGGGGGCAGGCTCGCGGATGGCTAGGGGCTGCTGCTGTCGCCATTGACTGTAGGCCTCGCCAGAAATCCATTGACCGCCGCAGCTCTCGCAGCAGTGAGCGGCAGGGCCGTCAGGACGCTGGCCTTCATCACGTAAGTCAACCGATGGCTCTTTAGGGCACTGCACGCGGAGGATTTTCCATAGGTCTTCACTTTATTAAATCACGGGGAGCATCTGGCAGTACGGTCAAACCAGTCTCGCGGCCTCTGCCATCGCTCAAGCCCCGGTTAGCCGCTGCTGGGACCATTGCTAATGGCGCTGTAGTATCCCTGAAGCGCCTGGAGGCGATCGCCGATGACTTTGAGCCGCTGGGTCCGCGTAGCGGCCTGTCGGGCCGACTTGAGAAACAGGACATCAGTGCCCAGCAGCCTCAACTGCTTGTGGAATTCGGTGACGTAGGGCTGCTGCTCGGGCCGGTACTGCCGGGGGTTGAACGCCTGGAAAATCTGTTGGTAGCTGGCCTCAACCTGGCTCACTAAATCCGCAGATTCCGCCGAATCGACGGAGGACAACCGGGTTAAGCAAACCTGTAGATTATCTAAAAGCGGCTTTAGGTCAGTGTTGGGGGGTTCGGTGCCAGTTGGCTTGGCCATAAATCAAATAGAAAGTCAACCTAAAACAACAAAAATGTCCTGAACCTGCGGCAGGATCGAGTAAGACGAAACATAGACGCAGTCGCTACACCGCCCCCAATGCTGGTTTCGGCCAGCGGTATCCGACTGTAATCGTCATTGCCAAGACTCGCTAAAATAACAAAATATTGAGCTAACGTTCTGCCTTGAAGCTGAGCGATCGCCGATTGAACAGCGGAGCGATGCCGGATCTTCTCGCTTGACTTGCAGCCATTTTCAGCTTAGCCTACAGCTCTCTGCTTCAGGCTAATTTGCCTTATACGCTGACCTAACCCAAGCTGACTTGCAGACAGCGCCTTATCATCAGCGGCTGTCCAGCTTTTGACTCAGCCTCCAAAGCGCCAAGAAAACGCTAAGAAAATATACCTAGCGGTTGCCCATTCGCATATCCATGCGAATAAATTTGCCCTAAAATCATCCCAATTAAGCAGTATCTACCCTCCAGGATAAGCACCACCCCTCCCATCATCGCCATGAACGTCATCCCCTCTCCTGCCATTCCCACTGATATTCAGCTTCCAGACTGGCTATATCAATGCCTTATTTCCCCCTCACATGGCGATCGCACCACTGGCGCTGAACTCATTCGGGACGCGTTTGAGTTTGCCTACGCGCTGCACCAGGGTCAGTGTCGGGCCTCTGGAGAGCCTTACATCCTCCACCCCATTGCAGTCGCTGATTTACTTCAGGATTTGGGCGGCAGCGCCCCCATGATAGCGGCAGGCTTCTTGCACGATGTGGTGGAAGATACGGAGGTTTCCCCAGAAGAGATTGAGCAGCGCTTCGGGGCAGAGGTGCGCACCCTGGTGGAAGGGGTCACAAAACTCTCTAAGTTTAACTTCTCGAGTCGGTTAGAGAGCCAGGCCGAGAACTTTCGGCGGATGTTTTTGGCGATGGCCCAGGACATCCGGGTGATTGTGGTGAAGCTAGCGGACCGGCTGCATAACATGCGCACCCTTGAGCACCTGAGCCCTCCCAAGCAGCGGCGCATCGCCCGGGAGACGCGGGAGATTTTTGCACCGCTGGCGAATCGCTTGGGCATTGGGCGCTTCAAGTGGGAGCTAGAAGATCTAGCCTTTAAGTATTTAGAAACGGATGCCTACCAAGATATCAAGCACCTCGTTTCAGAAAAGCGCACCGATCGTGAAGCGAAGCTCAACCGGGTGATTGAGCTACTGCAAGAGCGCCTAGGGCAGCAGGGCATCCCCTGTGTGGACGCCAGCGGGAGGCCCAAACACCTTTACGGCATTTACCAAAAAATGCAGCGGCAGCAGAAAGAGTTTCAGCAGATCTACGACATTGCCGCCATCCGCATCATCGTCGAGTCGAAAGACGCCTGCTACCGGGCGCTGGCGGTGGTGCATGATGCCTACCGCCCTATCCCGGGCCGCTTTAAGGACTACATCGGCCTGCCCAAGCCCAACCGCTACCAATCGCTGCACACGGTGGTCATCGGCCCCACGGGTAGACCCATCGAGGTGCAGATTCGCACGGTCGAGATGCACCACATCGCCGAGTACGGTATTGCAGCCCACTGGAAGTACAAGGAAGGGGGGGCAGGCTCCCGCGTTGCGACAGATGACGAGAAGTTTACCTGGCTGCGGCAGCTCCTAGAGTGGCAAAACGACCTCAGCGATGCCCAAGAGTACCTGGAGAGCGTCAAGGTCAATCTGTTTGAGGACGAGGTGTTTGTGTTCACCCCCCGGGGGGACGTGATTTCCCTCAGCCAGGGCGCCACCCCGGTAGACTTTGCCTACCGCATTCACACCGAGGTGGGCAACCACTGCTACGGCGCCCGCATCAATGGCCGCATCTTTCCCCTCAGCACGCTGCTGAAAAACGGCGACATCGTCGAAATTATCACCCAAAAAAGCGCCCACCCCAGCTTGGACTGGCTTAACTTTGTGGTCAGCGCTGGCGCCCGCAACCGCATTCGCCAGTGGTATAAGCGATCGCACCGCGATGAAAACGTGGCGCGGGGTCACAGCCTGCTGGAGCGGGAGCTAGGTAAGAACGGTTTCGAGGCTCTGCTTAAGTCGGAGCCTATGCAGCGGGTGGTGGAGCGCTGCAACTACCACACCGTAGAGGATCTGCTGGCGGGGCTGGGCTACGGCGAAATCACCCTCAATCACGTGGTCAATCGGCTACAGGAGGAAATCAAGGCCCAGCAGCCCATCGCCCCAGCAGAGGACGTCGATGAGATCCTAGGTGAGATTTCCCTTTCCTTGCCCCCTACCCCCAAACGCACCGCTGAGCCCATTCGCGGCATCGAAGGGCTGCTGCACAACATCGCCCGCTGCTGCAGCCCCCTGCCAGGTGAGCCCATCATCGGCGTGGTGACCCTGGGCAGTCGGGGCATCTCCATTCACAAACATGGGTGTACCAACGTAGACGGTATCCCAGGCGATCGCCTCATTCCGGTGAGCTGGAACGATGATAAATGTCAGGGCCTTTCCCACACCTATCCCGTCCACATCCAGGTGGCGGTGTTAGACCGGGTTGGGGTGCTCAAAGATGTGCTGTCGCGGCTGAGCGATCACAAAATCAACGTCCGCAGCGCCCAGGTGAAAACCGACCCTTCCCGGCAGCGACCGGCCCTGATCGATCTCGAAATCGAGATTTCAAACCATCAGCAGCTTGAGCGCATCACAAGCCACATCCGCAAGATGAGCGACGTGCTCAACCTTCGCCGGTTTGCCCAATCGGCCTAAAGGTCTTGATACGTCCGGATATTCACCCATCCGCAATTTCGCATCCCCTAAGCATTGGCCTCAAGCCAAGCCTGAATAGAAGCAGCCTCGCTAAGCTGGTTGCTCAGGCGAGCAACAGGAAGGGGCCAAGTTTTGACCAAAGTTGGCACTACCTCAATCTGTTGAGCAGCAGCCTGGTCGGGGTGCTTGTGGATATCCACCACCTTTAGCGTGTAGGGCTGGCTCATCTGCTCTAGGGCCTGATGCATCTGGGTCAGGACCACGTCGGTTTGATGGGTTTCCCCCGCCACAAATAGGGTGAGGACGCGCCCCGCAGGCTCCTTCTCAAGGGAGTGAAAACGGGCCTGCGGCGGTGCAAAGGCCTGCATGACTAGGTTGTGGGACTGCCAAAGCCGGGGGAACTGCTGCCGATATTTGAGCAAGAGTCGGGGATCGCAGAGCTCTGGAGAAGCCGAAATTCCCTGCCAGTGCACGGCATCAACGCCAAACACTGCGTGGAGCAGCGATCGGTGGCGCATGACTAAGGGATGGGCTTCTGCCACCGTTAAAATTTGCTCTGACTGTGAATCGCGCCACCGATCCACAGTCGCAGTGTAGCAGGGCACCAGAAAGTGCGGCGGTTCGGGAAGCCTCAGCCTGTCCTGAAGCGCCGCGCACAGGTGCAAATGCCAGCGGCTCCGCTTCTGCACATCGATGCAGTACACTAAGTCCCCACCTGGCGTGAATAGCGCAATTCCCTTGAACAGAGTCGGTACGTGCTCTAAAGGGTTGATCACAGAACCACCAAGAACGACTGGGTTAAACTCTAAACTCGACCCCGAAGAATCTGCGCCATCTCGTTTGCCTTGGGCGACATCTCCAGCGCCGTCTCCTCGGTAATCCGGCCTGCCTCATAGAGCTGGTAGAGGGACTGGTTCATGGTGCACATGCCATCGAAGTTACATCGGGGAATCAGCTCTTCCACGGCGTCTAGGTCTCCCTTGGAGAGGTAGTCCCGCACTGCATCGGTGTTAATCATGATGTCGTGGAAGGCCGCTCGTTTACCGTCGGTGGTGCGGCATAGCCCTTGGGCAATCACCGCCACAAGCGCTTCGGATAGGGACACCCGTACAGGGGCCTGCTCCTCAGGATCATACATATTGAGCACCCGTTCTACGGTTTTAACCGCGCTGTTGGTGTGGAGGGTTCCCATCACGAGGTGGCCGGTCTGCGCCGCCTTAAGGGCCGTATCCACCGTCTCCCGATCCCGCAGCTCTCCTAAAAGAATGATGTCTGGATCTTCCCGCAGCGACGCCCGCAGCGCCTGCTCAAACTTGAGGGTGTGGATTCCTACCTCTCGCTGCTTGATCAAGGCACGCTGGCTGGTGTGGACAAACTCGATGGGATCTTCAATGGTGATGATGTTTTTCGGCATCTCGCGATTGATGTAGTCAATCATGGCCGCGAGGGTGGTGGACTTACCCGACCCTGTAGGCCCCGTAATCAGCACCAGCCCTTTTTGGTAGTGGCAGATATCCTTAAACACCGACGGCATACTGAGCTCGTCTAGGGTCGTGATGCGCTTGGGAACAAGCCGCATGACCATAGCGGGTCCGTGGAGCGCGTGGAAGAGATTGATGCGCACCCGAGCAAAGTCGTAGTCGGCGGCACCGTCATGATCAAGATGGTCTCTGAACTGCTGAATGATAGGGTCGGGCAAAATTTCGTTCAGCCAGCCGAAGAAGGTCTCGTCGTCGGTAACGGGATGACTGGTGCGGACGATCTCGCCGCGATCGCGATACCGGGGCACCTCCCCAACGCCCACATGCACATCCGAGAAACCTTTAGCAAAGGCCTCCTGCACGATCTCGGCGAGAGAAGGCATTCCGGGCGATCGCTTGCTGCGGCGCGGCGCCGAACTGGCTGGAGGTTGACCCATCGGCGGCGGTGCGGGCGGCCCTCCAGCAGGCATCGCTTCAGTAGGCATGGGCCCCATTGTTCTGGTGACAGTTTTGGGTGAGGCCTCAGTAGGCGGCGCCGAGCGGCGCGGCGGCGGCGGCGGCATGCGAGGAGTAGGCGGCGGTGCAGGGCGTTGAGAGTCAGTCATAGCTCAAATCCACGTCGGTATGGGATTGCAGTCTGGTTCCAGATTACCCCTACTGTTTGCGTTTCGCTGCAGCTGCGCACGAGAATTATTCAACTGGAGCGAATTCTGCGCGGGAATTCTTGGCCTGAAGTGTAGCAGAGCAGACCAAATCACAATCGGAGAAAGTCGGTTAACAAAGCGTCGTGAGCCAGTTCCTCAAATTACACTAGAGTATAGAGAGCCGCTACGATCTAATACTAACCAATACCAAAGATTTAGAAAGGTAAAGTTCTATGCATCTGAGTGAATTGACCCATCCTAACCAACTTCATGGGTTGTCGATTCATCAATTGAACCACGTGGCTCGCCAGATTCGAGAGAAACACCTAGAGACGGTTGCTGCCACGGGTGGTCATTTAGGGCCTGGCCTGGGCGTTGTTGAGCTGACCCTGGCGCTCTATCAGACCTTAGACCTCGACCGCGACAAGGTCGTGTGGGATGTGGGTCACCAGGCATACCCCCACAAAATGATTACTGGTCGCTACAGCAAGTTCCATACGCTGCGCCAAAAAGACGGCATTGCCGGTTACCTAAAGCGCTGCGAGAGCCAGTTTGACCACTTTGGCGCCGGGCATGCATCTACTAGCATTTCGGCAGCGCTGGGCATGGCGCTGGCGCGGGACGCTCGGGGCGAGAAGTTTAAGGTGGCGGCGGTGATTGGTGATGGGGCGCTCACAGGTGGCATGGCGCTAGAGGCCATTAACCATGCGGGGCATTTGCCCAGCACCAACCTGCTCGTGGTGCTTAACGACAACGAGATGTCGATTTCTCCTAACGTGGGAGCGATTCCCCGCTACCTCAACAAAATGCGCCTCAGCCCGCCCGTGCAGTTCTTAGCCGACAACTTCGAGGAGCAGGTGAAGCAATTACCGTTCGTGGGAGACACCCTTCCCCCTGAGCTAACCCGCATCAAGGAAGGCATGAAGCGCCTGGCCATTCCCAAGGTGGGTGCCGTATTCGAGGAAATGGGCTTTACCTATATGGGCCCTGTGGACGGCCACAACATTGAAGAGCTGATCAGCACGTTCAACCAAGCCCACAGCCACGAAGGGCCGGTGCTGGTGCACGTGGCAACAACCAAGGGTAAGGGCTACGCGATCGCCGAAAACGACCAGGTGGGCTACCACGCCCAGTCCCCATTCAACCTCGCCACGGGTAAGGCAGCGCCCCCCAGCAAACCGAAGCCACCAGGATACTCGAAGGTGTTTGCCCATGCCCTAGTGACCTTAGCGGAGAACAACCCTAAGATTTTAGGCATCACCGCAGCCATGGCGACAGGAACAGGCTTAGTGAAGCTGCAGTCTAAACTACCAGACCAGTACATCGACGTGGGCATTGCCGAGCAGCACGCGGTGACCCTGGCCGCGGGTCTAGCCTGTGAGGGCATGCGCCCCGTGGTGGCAATTTACTCCACCTTCCTGCAGCGGGCCTACGACCAAATTATCCACGATGTCTGTATCCAGAATTTGCCAGTGTTTTTCTGCCTCGACAGAGCCGGCATTGTTGGAGCTGACGGCCCTACTCACCAAGGGCTCTACGACATCGCCTACCTACGCTGTATCCCCAACATAGTCGTCATGGCGCCGAAGGATGAGGCAGAGCTGCAGCGGATGGTGGTTACCGGCATCAATCATACGAGCGGCCCCATCGCCATGCGCTATCCCCGCGGCAGCGGCTACGGCGTCCCCTTGATGGAGGATGGTTGGGAACCGATTCCCGTCGGTCAGGCCGAGATCCTGCGTCAGGGAGACGATGTCCTGCTGCTGGGCTACGGATCTATGGTTTATCCCGCGATGCAGACGGCAGAAATCTTAAGCGAGCACGGCGTGGAAGCCACAGTGGTCAATGCCCGCTTCGTCAAACCCCTGGATACCGAGCTGATTCTGCCTCTAGCGGAGAAGATTGGCCATGTGGTCACCTTGGAGGAAGGCTGCGTCACCGGCGGTTTCGGCTCAGCGGTGGCGGAATCACTTCTGGATCACGATGTGCTGGTGCGCGTGACGCGCATCGGCGTTCCTGATAAGCTGGTGGACCACGCTAAGGCTGATGAGGCCAAGGCTGAGATTGACCTGATGCCGTCTCAGATGGCGGAGCGCATCCTCAATGCGCGACGGTCATCCTCTGCAGTCTCTGTATCCTAGAGGCTGCAGCTGAGCTTTGGCACTAGCATTGTGGGTTAATGTTGACGCTGGGACGAGGTGAAATATCATGACGCCATCTTCTACATCCACAATCACAGTCCACGTGCTGATTTCTGGAGTTGTACAGGGCGTAGGGTATCGGATGTCGACCCGGGATGCAGCGGCGCGGCGGGGGCTAACCGGGTGGGTGAGAAACCTGCCCGATGGTCGCGTCGAGGCGGTGTTCGAGGGGGCCCCAGATGTGGTTGAGGCGATGATTCGCTGGTGTCACCAAGGCCCTCCTGCAGCAGTGGTCAATGAGGTTACGGTGGAATATCGGCAGTTAGCAGGCTTAGAGACGTTTGATATTCGTCGCTAAGAAGCTGTCGAGCACGGTCTGTTGAGACTATGCACCCGAGCGTGTAGGGATAACTATGGAGCGATCGCGATGTTGGGTTTAGGTTGGCCAGAAGTAGCAGTAGTACTGGTAGTGGCTTTGCTAATCTTTGGACCGAAAAAGATCCCCGAGATTGGGGGGGCTTTCGGCAAAACCCTTAAGGGGTTTAAAGATGAAATCAGCGGTAGCTCTGAGGCGGGCTTGAGTGATGAGTACGACGAGGATGAGCCGTAGCGCATCGATTATCAAGCTGTAATGGCTAGGGATTTAATTGAAATGTCCCGAATACCAATACATACCGCGAACTAAGGTTGTTGAATCGGCCAGGTCCCTTCTACTTGTGAGCCTTCGTCCGTCTCCTGATACAGCCTCACATCCCACCCCGCTCGTGCCGACCAGTCTAGCGCTTCGCCTAGCACTCGTAGCTTTTCGTGCTGCGCCTGATCGATAGGCGAGGCCAAAATGAGCTGCAGTGAGTCCTGCGGTATGATCTGAGCATCGCAGCCCAGGCGCTGGACAAAAGCGGTCACCATATCCCGGACCCAGCTGGAGGATAGCTCTAGCCAATGCTGCTCTAGGGTATATTGCGGCTCGATCACTTCGACCACGGCGTTTTCGACTTTCGGGGCAGCTGTAATTGCCTCATCCAAGGCCCTAACGCAATCAGTTGGGGACGAGGTTTGTGGGTGGAAATCGCTAGTCAAGCGGCAATAGGGAAGATCAGCCTCAGCGCCGATCACATCTGAGACCTTGTCGCGGTAGGCCATGAGCTCATCTGCCAAATCGCCTGTGGCATAGAGACGAATCGAAATTTGGGTCATAGTATGGTCCTATTGATTACGTCGGCTGATGACGCTGGCTGATGACGCTGGCTGATGATATGGGTTGTTGACACTCGGCAGGTATGCCTATGAAAGTGACGCACTGATTGCCCCCTGGGTCATGGCGGCGATCGCCTGGTCAGTGGCTTTGGGCAAGTGATAGTACTTCCCCCCCGCCTGCTGGGCCAGCTCCTTGGCAAACCCCGTGGAGACGAACTTTCGCTCGGTATCCACAATCAAAAACTGAAATCCGGTGCCGCGGATTTTACCCGCGATGTCCAACAGCTCTGCCTTAATGTCGGGCTTTTCATCACCGGGACTTAGTTCTCCCAAGGAGAGGGCCAGGGGCACGTTACCCCGTCCATCGGTAATCGCCACAATTAGCACCTGGCCAATGTCCCCCGACTTTTGGGCATTCACCCCGACCCTCACCGCCTGAGTCAAACCGTGGGCCAAGGGCGAGCCGCCGCCGCAGGCCATGCGCTCTAGGCGACGGCTGGCGGCGGAGATAGAGCGGGTGGGGGGCAGCAGCACCTCCGCCTGCTTTCCGCGAAAAGGAATTAACGCCACCTGGTCCCGGTTTTGGTAAGCCTCGGTCAGCAGCCGCAGCACCGCGCCTTTAGCGGCCTGCATCCGGTTCAGCGCCATGGAGCCTGAGGCATCTACCACAAATACCACCAGCGCCCCAGACTTGCGGGCCAGCTGCTTGGTGCGAATGTCGCTCTGCTCCACGACGACGCGGCGATCCCGGTGTCGCTCGCGGCGCGCCTTCTGATAGGGCGCAGCGGCCCGCAGGGTGGCGTCTACCGCGATGCGGCGCGCCTGGCCCCGTGGCAAAATAGGCCGAATGTATCGCCCCCGCTCTTCTGAGAAAATCAGGTTACGGGCACCAGACTTCCCCTGACGCTGGGCCGTTTGCGTGAAGTAGAGTACCGACGGGTCGAGGATGACGCCCTCAGGATCAAAGACAAACTCCTCTGGAATATCAGGGACAGATTCGTCTCGTTCCTCGTCCTCGCTTTGGTCTGGGTCCTGCTCCTGCTCATCCTGCTGCTGGTCTTCTGCTTCCGGCGACGGGGGCGGCGGCGGGGGCGGCTGATCAGGGGGCGTCTCTACTTGGGTCGCACGAGGCACAATCACCAGCTCCACAGCCTTGCGCAGGTCCTCAGCATTGAGGCCTGTACGTCCGTCTAGGGCCGCGTGGGCCTTAGCGACTCGCACGGCAAACAGCTCGGCCCGGTGCCCCTGAACCCCAGCCCGCAGCGCTTCGTTCACCAGGTAGGCCACCTGATCGCGGGTAATCACTACATCGCTGAGCCACTCCCGCGCCAGGATAATCTGGGTTTTGATGCCGTCGATATCCTCAGCATATTGGTCTAAAAAAGCCTGGGGCGACTCGGCGTAGTCTGTCGCCTGGTCCACCACCGCTACCCGCTGGTCTAACCCCAGCACCTGGTCGGCGGAGAGGGCGATCGCAATCCGGTCCACCACGTGGGGGCGCAGGTCCCCTTCGTCGGGGTTGTAGGTAGCCACCAGAATAGGCCGACAGGGATGCTCAACGCTGATGCCCTCCCGCTCGATCTGGTTGCGGCCCTCAGTGATAGCGCTCAGCAGCAGATTGGCGATTTGATCGTCGAGCAGGTTGAGGTCGTCGACGTAGAGGACGCCGCGATGGGCCTCGGCCAGCAGGCCGGGCTGGAGCACGGTGGCGCCCTGGGTCATGGACTGGGCCACGTCGACGCTGCCCAACAGTCGGTCCTCGGTGACGCCGAGGGGCACCTGGATGAAGGGGCAGGAAATGATCTCTGTCTGGGGGGTGCCTTGATCTGACTCTAGAGCGGGGGCGGCGTTGAAGTAGGAGCCCTTTACCACTTCGATGGGGGGCAGCAGCGCGTGCAAGGCCCTGGCCATGACTGATTTTGCCGTACCTCGTCGCCCAGAAATTACTACGCCTCCCAGCTCTGGGTCAATGGCGACGAGGAGGAGGGCAAGCTTGATGGCTTCTTGGCCGACTACGGCGGTAAGGGGGAAGGCAGCAGGGGCAGTGGAAACCATATTGAGCAATAAAATACTGCTTTATACAATATCAAGACTTGACGCGGTATGGCGGGCGTAGCGGTCAGACTTTCATGGTGGGAGCTTCGCAGGGAGCACTTCGCCTCTCGCCCTAAACGAGATTCAAAGATGCTCAATGAAAGATGCTCAGTATCGAATGCGGGGGTCGATCCAGGCGTTGAGAATATCGATGAGGATGCTGGCGATCGCCACAATTACGGCGAAGAACACCAGCACCCCCTGCACGACCGCATAATCTCGCTCGGCGATCGCCTCGTACAGCCGTCCGGCCAGGCCAGGCCAGCCGAAAGTCACCTCAGTCAGGACGGCCCCGCCCAGCAGCGATGCTAGCGTCAACCCCAGCACCGTCACCACCGGAATCAGCGCATTCCTCAGGGCGTGTACCAACACGATGCGCTGCTCCGGGATGCCCCTGGCTCGCGCGGCCTCCACGTAGTCCGAGCGCAGGGTTTGCTTGAGGTTGACCCGAATGATGCGCTCAAAGATGCCGCTCAGCAAAACTCCCAAGGTTACGCTGGGCAGCACTAAATAATAGAGAGCGGTACCAAACTGTCCAAGATTGAGGTGGAGCAGACTGTCGACAAGGTAAAGCCCCGTGGGGCCAGCGGGAGGCTGAGCAGACAGCGGATAGCGCGATCCTAAAGGAAACCAGCCCAGCTGCACCGCAAACAGAATCTGCAGCAGCATGCCAAACCAGTACATCGGCACTGCATAGGTAATAATGCCAAACAGCCGCCCGCCTGCGTCTAGGGGCGTATTGGGCCGGGAGGCGGCCAGGGAGCCTACCACTAAGCCCACCGTCACCGACACCAGCATGCTGCATACCGCTAGCTCCACGGTTGCAGGAAAGTGTTGGGCAATAATCCGCGTCACTGGGGTATTGTCCAGGGCTGTGCCCAGGTCCAGCCGCAGCAAACCCGCCATGTAGCTCAAATACTGCACCCACAGCGGCGCGTTGAGCCCCAGTCGCTCTCGCATTGCCTCCCGAGCCGCTTCTGGGGCGCGGGGGCCGAGGGCCACATCCACCGGATCACCGGGGGTCGCTCGCATGAGCAGGAAGACGAAGGTGGTAATGGTGAAGAGCATCAGCGGCGCAAGCATCAGTCGCGTCAGCACGTAGTAGAAAAGAGCCTTGGAGCGTGAAGCCATAGGGGCAAGTCAGGTATCGTGAGATGTCTAGGGTCGGTAGGGGTACCGTAACCGTGCGCAATGGGAATTAAGATTTTGGTGACAGCACGCTGAGCTTTAGATGCTGAGAGAGCTGTGTGAGCACATAGAGCCCGCCAATAGAGTTGCCAATCGCATTGAGGGGCGGACTGTAGGAGGCAATCACCCCGCCTGCAGGCAGCACTGCTAGCAAGATACCGCTGACGCCAGACTTTATCGGCAGCCCGATGCGCACCGCCGCTTCCCCAGACTCCTCATACAGCCCGCAGGTGAGCATCAGGGCCAGCACCTTGCGCTGGTGCTCCGCCACGCCGAGCTGCGGGTCGTTCAAAAGCTGGCCGAGGGCCACCACGTCGTCGAGGGTGCCTGATAGACAGCACATCTGCTCGTAGGCATCTAAGGCGATCGCGGCGTTGCTCTCCAGGTGTCCCGCTTCGCCAAGGCGGCGAGCGATGCGTCGATTTTGCTCATTGGGAAGGGCGCGCACCGTGGCCAGCATGGTCTCGTCCAGCGTCAGACGGCACCCCGCTCGTCGGTTTAGCCACTGCCGCAGGCGATCGCACCGCTCTTGACCAGTGGCGCCGGGCAGCATGGCCGTGAGGGCTAGGGCGCCGCTATTGAGCATGGGGTTTCGGGGAAAGTAGCCGTCCTCTTCGAGCTGCTTGAGGGAGTTGAACGGCTGCTGAGAGGGGCGAATGCCCACATGTTCGAATACGCGCTCGCCCTCAGTTTCTAGAAGGTAGAACAGCAGAAACGGCTTCATTACGCTCATGAAGGGAAACGTCAGATGGGTTTCCCCAGCACTCTGCCCTTGGCCTTTCACGCCGATTTTGAGCCCGAACCAGTCGGGCTGCGCCGACGCCAGCCCGCCCACGTAGGTCGGGATATGGCCGCTCTCGGCATAGTGCCTTGCGTACCGCATCCATTCGGTAAGCTGAGGCATCGGAAGCTCCGCCAGGTTTTGAAGGTGAGCTGCCGATTGATACCCTCTTCTGTATGTGGTCATTTAGCGCGTTGGAGAGTTTTAGTCCAACCTACTATAGGCTACTCACCTGGTCTGTACCCAACATGTCAGCCCGCCATGTGCCATGGAAGCTGTGGGGAATGCCGCTAGGGAGCTGCAGCCGTCCCACAGGACCGCGGTCTAAACGATCGGCGTCAAAGATCCAAACTTCGCTTTGCGATCGCGCTCCTTCGAAGACGACGGTGAGAATCCACCCCTGATTAGGGTTTTCGGCATCTTCAGCGTAAATGGGCTCAGAGGGATAGCGATGCTCACCCAAGTCCGCCAGGGTCAGCGTCCCAGTATTGGGGTTAAGCTGGGCGATCGCCCCAAACAGGTCGTGGTGGACATCGGCATCGGGGCGGTGAATGGACAAATACACCTCATCGGCGTCCTGTCCCACCTGCTGCGGCTTCACCACCGGAAATTCGCAGCCCTGACCCACAATCTCATTTTGAGAAGTGACCCGCCCGGTGACCGGGTCGATGTGAACCCGCCAGTATGTCCCCTGGGTGCGGGTGTGAATTTCGCCAGTGGCGACCTCCCGCAAAAAGGCGTTGGTCTGGAAGTCGGGGTAGCGGATGACATCCAGCACGATTTGACGGGGTTCCTGCGGGTCGAGGTACGCGTTGCTGATGTGCCACTGAAACCAGGGGTCGGCAATGCTCTGGCTCACCACAGTGAGGGACGCCTTGTCCACCACGTAAATCTGGGTGCCCAGCTCGGGCTTCCACTGAATCGAGTCGCTGAAGGGCTTGAGGCCTAGGCCCACGGGCAGCAGGTCGATGCGGGTGGGTGGGGCACAAAACACCAGGTAAGGGCCTGCTAAGGCAAAGTCGTGCACTAGCGGGGTGCCGTCTAGGGCAATCTCGGCCCGCTGCTGCACCCGGCCCGTGCGATCGCTGCGGTATAGCCGAAGGGTAGAGTTGAGCCCCGGCGCAACCCCGAAGTTATAGATGTCGCCAGTGGTGGGGTCAACCTTGGGGTGAGCGGAGTAGGCGGCGTTCCCGGCCAAGGCTCCGTCCAAATCGTCTCGCCCCAGAGTCCTCAAAGTTTCCAAATCCATAGCGTGGGGGTTGCCCCCCTCCCACAGGGTCAAAAGGCGATCGCCCAGGGCCAAGACTGAGGTGTTGGCGGCGTTCTTTAAGGGCGTGGTCCAGCGCTTCCACAAGGGGCCAGGGGCGGTCATGCCGTAGCCGCTGTACATATACTTGTCGGCCAGCTCTTCGGTGACAAACTGGCTAGTGCGCACATAGCGATAGGTGGCGGTAGCGTCCCCGCCGCCAAAGGACACCGCCAGTACGGCCCCGTCCCCGTCAAACCAGTGCCCCACCGTTTCTCCAGAGCGGTGCAGCCGTCCAGGGCCGTTGCGATAGAGGGTACCTCGCAACCCTTTAGGCACATCTCCCTCCAGCAGAGGCAACGCTGTTCTGGGAAATTCTGCAGCGGGCTGTTCCAGCGCTTTTGACCAGGTGGGGGACGGCTGGACTTTAGGTTTCGGGAGGGTGGTCATGGCGCGATGCGGGATGCCTTTGGGTCTTTACAGACTGTATCGCATCTGCCGAGGAAATGCCGTTGGGCGGCAGCGTCGCGCTACCGGCAGATATTGGTTCAGAGGAGATGATTTGGACGAACTCAACCGAGGGGTAGAGATTGGCAGACCCTCGTTTTTGTTCGTGCTAGTTTGACACTACAGACTTTCACATTTGCTGCACTGGGACTATTCGATAGGAGAGACGACTCATGAAGATTTTTGGCTTTGGTACGCAAAGTGCAAACGAAAAGCTAGGACCCGTCGTCTTCGAGCGCAAGGATCTACGGGCAGGCGAAGTGGCCATCAAGATCTCGCACTGCGGCATCTGCCATTCGGATTTGCACCAGGTTCGCAACGACTGGGGCAACACCACTTATCCCTGCGTCCCAGGGCATGAAGTCATCGGCGTCGTTTCTGAAGTGGGCGAGGGCGTCTCAGCATTTAAGGAAGGCGATCGCGTCGGCGTGGGCTGTATGGTCAATAGCTGCCAGGTTTGCGACCCCTGCAAAGCCGGAGAAGAAAACTACTGCGACGGCCCTAAGAGCTGTACGCTCACCTACAACGGCCCTAAGAAGCCTGACGGCACCAACACCTACGGCGGGTATTCCACCTACATCACCGTGCGTGAGGAATTTGTGCTGCGGATCCCCGATAGCTTGTCCCTCGCGGATGCGGGGCCTATCCTCTGTGCGGGCATCACAGTCTACGCGCCGATGAAGCACTGGAAGCTAGAAAAAGGCCAGACCTTGGGCGTGGCCGGCATTGGCGGACTTGGTCACATGGCGGTGCAGATCGGCAAGGCCCTGGGCGCCAAGGTGGTGGCCTTCACCCGCAGCGAGTCTAAGAAAGACGAAATTCTCAAGCTTGGGGCAGACGAAGTGGTCATCTCCACCGACGACGCCCAGATGGAAGCGGCAGCCCAAAGCCTCGACATGCTGATCAACACCATCCCGGTGCCCCACGACATTGCGCCCTACATCGCCCTAATGCGCCCTAACTCAGCGCTGATTGTGGTGGGCAACATGATCAGCTTTCCGGAGTTTTCCCCTGGACCGCTGGTGTTCAATCGCATCACCCTAGCGGGCTCTCTGATTGGCGGCGTTGAGGACACTCAGGAAGTGCTCGACATTTGCGCAGAGCACAATATTACGCCCCACGTAAAGATGATCGGCATCGACGAGGTCAACCACGTGTTTGACGTGCTAGCCAGCGGCAGCGACGACGGTTTCCGCCACGTCATTGATATGGAGACGCTGCACAGCCACTCATCGGTCATGGGAGAGAAGGCAGTGGAGCTGACCAACCCTGACCGGGGAGAGGTGGTCAACCGGGTTTAATCGAGTCGCATTGCCCAAGCAAATGGGCCAATGCAACGTCTTCAATGGCGAGAGGCGGGGGGATCAAAAAACGCACAAGAGCCCCCCGCTCTGCATGAGTCCTGTCGTCAAGATGATGCGACACCACATAGGTATTCGCATCTTTCTAAACCTGCCGCGATCGCCCATCAGGCTTACTCCAGCCCGACTCAGCTTCGCTCTGAGGTAACTCAGCTTAGTGTCAGTGCAAGCTAGCCCTACTTATGTACTACTCAGCTTCATTTTGACGTGACTCGGATTTGGTTTAGGACGACCTGACCCTACTTTTGTGTGACTCAGCCTTGTCTTGAAGGAAACTGACATTACTTTTGTACGACTCAGTTTTGCCCCAGGGCTACCCAGTTTCGTTTTGGAGCGACTCGTGTTCACCCTTGCAGCCGCTTCGATTGCCCGTGGCGGCGATCGCAGTTAGCAGACTGTAATCTATTCAAAAACGACCCCACCCACTAGAATCTCAGGCCAGTTGGCGTCCGCCATAGCAATATGGCCGGGAACGTCTGTCAGCCACTGCTGCTGAACCTCTAGGCTGTAGTTGAGGTAGAGCTTACCGTCCACGATTTCCCAAGCGTCTGGATCGGTCGAAACCAGATTGCCTTCGCTCAGCGCTTGAGCGCAGTATCCGCCGTATTCGGGGGCATAAGCTTCTGGGTTGCTTGCAAACAAATCTCGGTTCTCAGCACTGGCAAATGTCCAAGTCGCTCCGTTCCACTCATACTGAAACTCTGGGCTACCAATGACGGCTTCACCTTCTGTAAAGTAAGCCACAGGGTCAGCGCCGCGAATGGCGAAGCCATTAGGTGCATTGTAGACTGGCGGGGCTGAGGCAGTTTCAGCCGCGCTATCGCCCGCACAAGGATT
>JBHJHJ010000082.1:0-26607 GCA_050330955.1 Elainellaceae cyanobacterium
ATTCTTTATCTCAGCCGCTATCAGATTTTTGAGATACCTTAGGCTATCGGCCAACTCTCGCAACTAAATAATCTCAATTTTAGGAGAAATCCGATTACGGAAATACCGGAGCTTATCGGCCAACTCTCGCAACTAGAAGAACTTGATGTCAGCATCAATCAGATTATTGAGATACCGGAGGCTATCGGCCAACTCTCGCAACTAAAAGAACTCTATCTCAAGAGCGATCAAATTACGCAGATATCAGAAGCTATCGGTCAGCTTTATCAGCTCGAAAAACTCTATATCTGGGGTAGCCAGATTACTGAAATACCTCAGTTCATCGGTCAACTAACTCAGCTCAAAGAATTCTACTTATGGAGCAGTCAAGTCACAGAAATACCAGAGGTCATCGGCCAACTCTCGCAACTAAAAGAACTCTATCTCAAGAGCGATCAAATTACGGAGATACCAGCGGCTATCGGTCAGCTTCATCAGCTCGAAAAACTCTATATCTGGGGCAGTCAAATTACGGAGATACCAGTGGCTATCGGTCAGCTAACCCAGTTAAAAGAACTCTCTCTTTGGAGTAATCAGATTACGGAGATACCGGCGGTTATCAGCCAACTTAAATTTCTGGAGAAACTTGACCTGTGGAATAACAGAATACACGCCCTGTCAGACTTGACAAAAGCTTTATCTAACCTCAAAATTCTCGACCTAAGAAAAAATCTCTTGCCAATATCTCCTGAAATTCTAGGGCCGTCCGAAATCGAGCAACTTCCAGGCTCTGTTGCCGATATCTTCAACTATATCGACCAGCTCAACAGCGGTAAAGTTCGCCCCCTCAACGAAGCCAAACTCCTCCTCGTCGGCCAAGGCAGCGTCGGCAAAACCTCCCTCATCAACCGCCTGCTCGACAACCACTTCAACCCCAGCCAAAACCAAACCGACGGCCTCAGCGTCCGCACCTGGGGCGTCCATGTCAACAGCAAAGACGTCCGCCTCAACGTCTGGGACTTCGGCGGTCAAGAAATCTACCACGCCACCCACCAGTTCTTCCTCACCAAGCGCAGCGTCTATCTCCTGGTGTGCAACTGCCGCACCAGCGAAGAAGAAAACCGGCTGGAATACTGGCTCAAGCTGATTCAAAGCTTCGGCGCAGAGTCCCCCGACATCATCATCGGCAACAAAAAAGACGAGCAGCCCCTAGACATCAACCGCCGCGCCCTTCGGGAAAAATACCCCAACATTAAAGCCATCATCGAAACCTCCTGCCAAAGCGGCGACGGCATCGACGATCTCAAGGAAGCGATTGAGACCGAAGTGGCCCAGATGAACGATGTCTACAATCTGCTGCCGCTGTCCTGGTTCGAGGTGAAAGAAAAGCTAGAGCAGATGGACGAAGACTTCATCAGCTACAGCCAGTACGCCAACATCTGCTTCAACCAAGACATCCCCGAAGAAGAAAACCAGGAGCAGCTCATCGAGCTACTGCACCGGCTGGGCATTGTTCTTAACTTCCAAGACCACCCCATCCTGCGCAGCACCAACGTCCTTAATCCAGACTGGGTCACCCAAGGCATTTACGCCCTCCTCAGCGACGACACCCTTAAAACCGAAACCAAAGGCATCCTCACCCCAGAAGACATCAGCCGGGTGCTGCCCGCAGACCGCTATCCCGCCAAGCGCCACATCTACCTCACCGAGCTGATGAAAGAATTTCAGCTCTGCTTTGATCTGTCGGATACCCCCGGCCAGCGACTGCTGATGCCCGCCCTACTGCCCAAGGACGAGCCAGAAGTGGATATTGAAGGCACCACCCTGGAATTTCAGTACCGCTACCGCGTCCTGCCCGGCAGCATCATCTCCCGGTTCATCGTCCTCAGCCATCAAAAGATTCACGAGCAGACCTACTGGCGCAGCGGCGTGGTGTTGGCCTATCGCGAGGGCGATGAGCTATACAACACCGCCCGCATTAAAGCCGACTCCGAAGACCGGCGCATCTTCATCTCCGTCGGCGGACGCGAGTCCACACGCCGTGTCTTCCTGTCCATGATTCGCGATCGCTTCACCGAAATACACCGCAGCCTCAGCAACCTAGAGGTGAGCGAGCGGGTGCCGGTGCCTGGTCATCCCGACTATCCGCCCTTAGATTACCAAGATCTACTTGGTTTAGAGAAAATGGGCGAGCAGAACAAAGTCATTGGCAAGCTGGGCATCCGCGTCAACATCCGCCAGCTCTTGGATGGCTACGAGCCCGCCGAACTGCGGCAGCAGCGCTACGCCTCAGAAAAGTATGGGGACAAGTACGGCGATCGCTTCGAGGAAAGATACGGCGATCGCTCCTCCCCCATTAACATCAACATCCACAACAGCAATGCAAACCAACAGGAGAATAACCCCATGAGCGAAACCAACAACAACCTCCAGGGCGCAAACATCGGCAACTTCGCCAACGAAGTCAAGGACAACGCCCGCCAGCAGGCCAACCAGCACATCCACCAAGCCCCTAAACAAGACCTCGCCCAAGCCGCCCAAGACATCAAAGCCCTCCTCAACCAGCTCGACCAAGACTACGACAGCACCACCCCCATGGGCCAAGCCGCGATCGCAGGCAAAACCGTCGAAGCCATCCAAAGCAACCCCACCCTCAAGAAGCGAGTCGTCAACGCCCTCAAAGAAGGCGGCACCACCGCCCTCGAAGAAGCGATCGACCACCCTGCCGTCAAGCCCGTGGTCGCCATGGTCAAAGGCTTCATCGACGCCTAGCAAGCTCAGACCGACCTTATGGCTACGCGTTTTGCACTACTCCTCTTCAGGCACAAAGCCCGTGTAGGCCTCCATCCCGTGCTCCGCGACGTTGAGCCCAAGGATCTCCTCTTCTTTCGCGACCCTAATGCCTAGGGTGAGCTTCAGCGAGAGCCAAATCAGGGCAGACATGGCTGCGACAAAGGCGCCAATAGCCATAATGCCGAGCATTTGAGCAAAAATCTGGCCAATGCCGCCGCCGTAGAATAGCCCCGCTTCCAGGTCAAACAGGCCAACGGCGAGGGTACCCCAAACCCCATTCACCAGGTGAACCGACAGGGCACCGACGGGGTCGTCAACCTTGATGCCGTCGAAAAACAGCACCGAGAATACAACAATAATGCCGCCTATAACCCCGATGCTGACCGCACCTAAGAAGGAAACCCCAGCGCAGCCCGCAGTAATAGCCACAAGCCCCGCTAACACCCCGTTGATAATCATAGATAGGTCAGGCTTGCCAAAGGTCATCCAGGAAGTGAGGGTGGCCGCTAGTCCGCCGCTGGCGGCGGCAAGGTTGGTGGTTACGGCAATGTAGGGGACGTTTTCAGTCACGGCCAGCTCTGACCCTGGGTTGAAGCCAAACCAGCCGACCCACAGAATCAGGCCCCCTAGGGTCGCTAAGCTGAGGTTATGCCCTGGGAGGGCAGTGGGCTGACCGTCTTGATATTTGCCAATGCGGGGTCCCAGAATAACTGCGCCGATCAGGGCAGCCCAGCCGCCAACGGAGTGAACCACCGTAGAGCCGGCGAAGTCAATAAAGCCGGCATTAGTAAGCCAGCCATTGCTGCTCCAGACCCAGTGCCCACAGATGGGATAGATTAGCCCCGTCAGCACCAGACTGAAGACGAGAAAGGAAATGAAGTGAATGCGTTCGGCTACGGCGCCCGAAACAATCGTGGCCGCCGTGCCCGCAAACGCCACCTGAAACAGAAAAAAGACCGACACGGGTAGACCGATGGGAAAGGGCTCTAAGCCGTAAGAACCGGCATCTCCAGATAAGAACCATGCCCACCCTCCGGCAATCAGGCCTCCTCTGCCAAACATTAGAGAAAATCCGATGGCCCAGAAGGCAAGGGTGGCCAGGGCAAATACAATCAAGTTTTTGGACAGGATGTTGACGGCATTCTTCTGGCGGCAGAAACCCGTCTCCAGCATGCCAAATCCCGCATTCATGAAAATCACCAGGATGGCGGCAATCGTCACCCAGGTCATGTCCAGTAGACCTTTGACATACTCAGGGGTGACTGACGCTTCCTGGGCCGAGGCCGCAAAGCCCCACACGCCGACAATCAGCGCGGCAAGCGGCACAGTGGCCAGCCATCTGTAGGCAGATTTGGGCAGCGCGCAGGCGATCGCTTGCCAGAGGTGCGCTGGCGTAGACCAGTTGGAGAGGGGACGTGAAGCGCGGCGTTGGGGCTTCGGCGACTGTCTGAATACGGGCTGAGGCATTGTATTGGCTTGAATGTATTAGCTTGAATATCTAGGGAAAGACTTTCACGCAATAGGTGTGATTGCGGAGAGCTTCTAGCGAGCTACTCAAGCTATTACTCTAGGTCAAGCGCAATGTTCCGGAGATTCCATTCAGGCTGAAGACATCTTCACAAGCCCGCTTTAGGGAAAGGCCTCATTAAGACGGTACGTTCCGAATGCGGGCTTGGTAAGCTGCGCTGTCGAGTCCATTGCCGACGTTCGCTGTCGCGGGGTCAATCTGGGCATTGAGATTGGCGACGCGGCTGTCCGGGGAGGGGTGGGTGCTGAGGAAGGCCGGGGTAGACGAGCGGCCAATCAGCTTAGCCATGAAGGCCGGCATCGCTGACGGGGCATAGCCCGCTGCGGTGATGTTGGCCAGGCCTAAGCGATCGGCTTCACGCTCGTCGCTGCGGCTGTTGGGGCGGCGCAGGGCTAGCTCGACCCCGATGTTGGCGAGCACGCTCTGGTCTACCCCAGCGGCGCTCATCACGCCTTGGGCGATCGCCGTCTCCCGCATTTGCTCCACCGCATGGCGCTCCGCGATGTGGGCAATTTCGTGGCCCATAACGCTAGCCAGTTCGGCTTCATTGTCCGCGGCCCGCATCAAACCCGTGGTGACGTAGACGTAGCCCCCCATGGTGGCAAAGGCGTTGACGCTGTCGTCTCTGACGACCTGAAAAGTGTAGGGGATGTCGGAGCGGACGCTGAAGGGGACGAGCCGCTGACCGATACCGTCTACATAGCGGGTGACCTCAGCATCTCGAAAAAGGGTCACCTGGCCATTGACAAGCTGCTGGTTAATCTGGCCCCCCAGCCGGACCTCTTGGCGATCGGACATGGTGGACAGCTGAATGACCTGGACGCCCCGGAGAATCAGATCGAAAAGTCCTGCCGAGGCCTGGGTTGGCGTTCCCAGAATGATACCGACCGCCACCAGCATCGATGTCAAGCCATAAATCCAGCGTCGGCGCAGGTTTACGAAGACGTTGCTTGGTCGCATATCGCTTAGTCCCATGTCACTTAGTCCCAATGCAGTTACGATTTCATTCTAGGCTCGCGGCCAGCGCTACCGCTTCGCCTCCAGGTCAAATTTCGGGCTGTCACACCGCTGATTCCTCGGCGCCAAACGGGCTTTGTCAGCCGGGTTTGGTTTAGGATGATGGCGGTGCAGATGCAAGTTCCTGACGCGAGTTCCTGACGCGGTTTCAATGACGCAACGCTCAAACGGTTATCTTGTTCTTTTTGGCCTTGGGCTGTTGATTGCCCTGGCCTACGGCAGTTGGATTTTCAATATGTTCAAACGTCCTGTGTTGCCCGAGCTTCTGACCGATCCTTTTCTGCAAAAGCCCACGCCTTCTACCACAAACGTGGTTTGGTTTACCGAGTTTGCGGGCGATCGCCACTTCGTGGAATACGGCAGCGGGCTCGACCAGCAGCAGCAGGCCACAACCACCCTCCTTTCCCGCACTCAAGAAGATAATCCTGCTGTCGAAGCGGACAAGTCCAGCAACGATACCGCGCCGATTCGACGGGCCATCTGGCGGCACGAGGCCACCATCTCGGGCCTCACCCCCGACCAGCGCATTCCCTACCGCGTGGTTAGCCTTGACGGCAACCGACGCATTGAAAGCGAGTCCTATAGCCTCACACCCCTTCCCACTGCAGGAACGCCGCTCAAAATTTTGCTCACCTCCGACCACCAACAAAAGCCCATGACCCCCGCCAACCTGCAGAAGGTGGTGGAAACGGTGGGTCAAGTAGATGCGGTGTTCATGGCGGGGGATCTGGTCAATATCCCTGACCGGGCCTCGGAGTGGTTTGACGGCGACGGCGGGTTTTTCAAGGCGCTCCAGGGAAAGGCCGAGGGAGCGCTCACCTACGACGACGTCACCACCGTCTACCGCGGCGGCCCCATTATCCAGTCTGCGCCGCTGTACCCCGCCGTCGGCAACCACGAGGTGATGGGCCGAGTTTCCGATAAAACCCTGGGAGACCAGTTCAACGACCCCGTGCCGCGGGCGATCGCGGCCCAGCGCTATGACGAAAACGTAGATGAAATCAATCCCACAGGAAACCCAGCTATCCGCGAGGCCTGGCTCAAAGACCACTCCTTCAACATCGACACCTATCAAGAAATTTTCACGCTGCCCGAAAGCCCATCCGGGGGCTCTAAATATTACGGCGTCACCTTTGGCGATGTACGGCTGGTGTCCCTCTACGTCACCAACATTTGGCGTAGGCCGAGCCTGGGCCCCGACGTAAAGGGCCGCTACCGCGAAAGCGATGGGGACTTAGACAACCCAGAGAACTGGGGCTTTGGTCAGCACATTTTCGAGGCCATTGGGCCAGGGAGCCCGCAATACGAGTGGCTGCAGCAGGAGCTTGCTAGCGCGCCGTGGCAGCAGGCCCGCTACCGCGTGGTCATGTTCCACCATCCGCCCCACTCTCTGGGGGATAACATCGTCCCCGCCTATACCGACCCGGTGCAGATTATCGACTATCTCCCCGACGGCAAGCTCAAATCAGTGCGCTACGAATATCCCCAGAGCGCTGATTACCTGATGCAGTATGTGCTGCCGTCGGTGGAGGCGGCTGGCGCAGATCTGGTGTTTTACGGTCACGACCACCTGTGGAACCGATTTGTTTCACCGGGGGGGATGCATTTTTTGGAAACTTCCAACGTGGGCAACACCTACGGGGCCTCCTGGCAAGGGAATCGAAGGGAGGTGCCCCTGGGCTTTCAGGAGCAGTACGTGCCCCTAGGGGACCCCAATGGCCTAGAGCCTATCGTCCCAACAATTGAGCCGCTGCTAGACGAAGATGGGGAACCGCAGCCGTTTGTGGCCAGCAATGAGATTACGGTATTCAGCATCTTGGACACCGCTCAGGGCACGGTGAGCAGCTATCGGTTTGACACCAAAGCCCCTGATTCAGAGGTGGTTGAGTTTGACGAGTTTACTTTGAGTCCGTGAGGTCCCCGGCCATAGATCCTGCCCATGGGGTGGTGTATTGGGAACTGCAGACTACCAGACGCGATCGCAGGGATGCTTAGCCAGACCCAAACAATCGCCATTCTGTTGACGCAGCCGTTGCTTCAGCCGCAATATAAGGGGCAGAGATGGCCTTGACCATAGTCCTACCGACGCAAAAGCAGACTTCACCCACACGCCATGCAACTAACGCCCCAAGAAAAAGACAAGCTGATGATTTTTACAGCGGCGCTGCTGGCTGAGCGTCGTAAAGGTCGGGGGCTGAAGCTTAACTACCCTGAGGCGATCGCCTTTATTTCAGCCGCCGTCTTAGAGGGGGCGCGGGAGGGGCGTACGGTGGCGGATTTGATGAGCTATGGCACCACGCTGCTCACCCGCGATGACGTGATGGAGGGCATCGCGGAGATGCTGCACGAGGTGCAGGTGGAGGCAACCTTCCCCGACGGCACCAAGCTAGTCACCATCCACGACCCCATTCAATAGTGCGGGCGAGGGGCCCCTCGCCCCAGCCAGGCCCCCTCACCCCAACGACCCGGCCCTTATTTCGATAAATCACCTACCTATGCAAAACCCATGATTCCAGGCGAAATTATTCCAGAACCCGGCGAGATTGAACTCAACGTCGGTCGGCCCACCACCGCAGTCGTAGTTGCCAACACCGGCGATCGCCCGGTTCAGGTGGGGTCCCACTTCCATTTCTTCGAGATAAACGAGGCGCTGGTCTACGACCGCAAGGCGGGGCGAGGAATGCGGCTCGATATTCCGGCGGGGACGGCAGTGCGGTTTGAGCCAGGGGACGAGCGGGAGGTCACCCTGGTGCCGCTGGTGGGTGAGCGGCACGTGTATGGGCTGAACGGGAAAATTAACGGGCCGCTGTGAATGCCCCTACTCGTTCATGGTTTTGTAGGTGGACACTGCTGACGGTGAAATCCGGTTGAGGTAGCGGAAAATCCAGTACTTAAACACCGTATCTAGAATCACTGGGAAGGTGGCGATAAAGATAAAGATGAAGTCTCGGCTGGCCGGTAGCCCGAAATGCCGTGCGACCCCCTCCAAAATCACCTCCCAGCCGTGGGGAGAGTGGAACCCAACAAAGGTATCGGTTAGGAGAATGATGATAAACGCCTTAGCGCTGTCGCTCAGACCGTATATCACTTCATCGATAAAAGACTTGAGGATTGCAATTTCTCGTTTACTGACGCTGAGAATCGTGACAAATGCCAGCACCGATAGGATGTCGGCAAACACGTTTTTAATAGCGCCCCCGCTGCGGCGGCGATAGGCAAACTCAATCTCCTCAGCCTTCTCCTTCACCCGCTCATCGATAGCTTCATTGGTCAGATCGGGCGCTTCGCCAATCAGGCGCTCAAACTGGAGGCGCTCGCGAAAGAGGTTCAGCTCGTGGATGGCCTCCTCCTCCATCTCATCGTTAATAAAAATCGCGGTTTCTTCGGTGGGGCGAACGGTGTCTATGATGGGCCCCACAATGAAGTTTTTGCTCACCTGGTGGGTCAGCAGCGGCACAATAATCAACAGGAGAATAAACCGCAGCGAGACCGCTGTGCGCGCCTTGGAGTCTCGAAACTCGTCCACCACATCGTCTTCCGAAGCGGGGTCTAGCTCCCGCGTAATCCGGTCTACGGTCCTGAGAATGGAGCGGGGCAGGACTCCGGTTTTGTCGGTGATAGAGGCGGTTTCTTTGAGAACGGAGGTCCCTTTCCGCTTTTGCCCGGCGCGCCGGGCGCCGCGCATCTGCGCTTCATCCTTCGCTGCCGCCGAAAGTATGCGGGCTGCACCGTTGGCTGAGGCACTGGTGGCCGCGCTTTGAGCCGCCTTTTGTGAGGCGATCGCCCCTCGCCTTTGCTGCGGTGGCATGTCCTTTTCGGGGGGCGTATTGGGAACGGCGCGGTAGCGGCTGAGAACCTGGTCGATAAACTTGAGCTTGCGCAGGGTAGACCTAGCGTCATTGCTGATGTCCACGGTTTGCAGCTCAGAGACGCCGTCGTTGACCTCAATCTGGTCCGTGTTTCTACCGGATTGGGTGGTGCGAATCACGGCATCGCTCAGCCTAAACTCCGTCAAGCGCACCCGAATGGTCCTTAGGTTGCTGGCGAGTTGGGCGCTAAAGTAGCCGTAGACGTTCTGGCTATAGTCTCCAGATTCGGGGGCGATCTTGTTGCCGCCGAAGTGGTTGTCTTCGATGGACTTGATGGCGATCGCAGCCTCATAGGCGTCGTTGAGGGCCCGTTTAGGCGTACGCTGGAACCAGCGGTTAGCCCGACGAAAAAGACCTTGGATCGAATTAGGTGGTGAGGATCTCATGGGTTAGGTGACACACGGGTTAGACGATCACAAGCAAGGTCGAAATCCCTCAGCAAAGTACGTGTATCGTATCAAAATTATGAGCACGCCTGTGGCCGACAAACTGTCCATGTCCTACTGGATTTTAGGGACAACGCGAGGGGGGAAAACAGCGCGGCTGATTGAGCAATTTTACGGCTGGAGTCCCCGATGCCAGCTGCCCCAGCCCCAGGAGCTACCCCACCCAGATTGGCGCGGTCGAGGCCTGCTCGTGTTTGCCGCTACAGGGGATACGCGCATTACCCTGGTGGATCGAATTACGGCCTCAGCGGCGCGCTCCCAGGCTACCGAAGGCGGAACGGCCCCCTTTGACTCCACCACTCCCCTCGGCTTTTTCTATGACGAGGTGGTACTATTTTGGCCTCTAATCGTCGAGCAGCTTGCCTTGCCCGTCCGCTTTCCCCTGCGGCTGCGGCCCGAAACCGAGCAAGTGCTGGCAACGCGGCTCTGGCAATCGCTGATCGAGGGCGGACAGCTTTACCAGGAGGGCCTCAGCGACTATGCCCTGGTGCGGCGTCTGCTGGATCTGCTCCAGCTTGCGGGCAGCGCGGGGGTGCCTGTGGAAGACATTCCCACCCTGCTCAGCCAGGGCATCTCCAGCGATAGTGGCTGGGGCATCTATGCAGAAGCGCTGGAACTCTGGCGACGCTGGTGCCTGGAGCGGGGGATGCTGACCTACGGCATTATCTCTGACCTCTACTGGCGGATTTTGCTGCCCAATCCGGTGTACCAGACGCAGCTTCAGCGCCGCTACGCTGGCGTGCTGGCCGACGACGTGGATAACTACCCGGCGATCGCGGCCCAGTTGTTCACGGTGCTGCTAGAGGCAGGGCTGCCAGGGCTATTCACCTTTAACCCCGAGGGCAACATTCGCTGGGGGCTGGGGGGAGACGCTGCCGCCCTGGCCCAGCTCGAATCCCGCTGTCAGACAGAGGTTCTAGGGCCCCCTGATCAGTCCCTTATGCCCGTGGGGAATCAGCTGTGGAACGCGCTGCAGACGCCGCTGTTGCCCCTAGCGCGAATTCAAAGCGCGGGGGGCGATGACGCTCGCGTTTTGGCCTTACAGACCGTGTCGCGGGCGGCGCTATTGCGGCAGGTGGCCACGACCATCGCCCAGGCGGTGAAATCGGAGCAGGTGCAGCCCCAGGATATCGCCATTGTGGGGCCGGGTGTGGACAGCATCGCCCGCTATACCCTGCGCACAATCTTGAGGGACCAGGGTATCGAAGTGGCCTCCCTCAACGACCAGCAGCCCTTGGTGAGTTCGCCGCTGGTGCGATCGCTGCTGACCTTGGTGGCGCTGGTCTATCCAGGGCTGGGGCGGCTGGTGGACGAGAAGGCAGTGGCTGAGATGCTGATTATCTTGAGCATACTGCCCCAGGGATTCGCTCCTGGGAGCGCTTCAGAAAGCGCTTCAGGAAGCGTTCTAGAGCTGGCTCCACAGACGGGCCCAGCAGTACAGTCTCCCAGACCCATGGCCATCGACCCGGTGCGGGCCGGTCTAATTGTGGACCACTGCTACCAGCCCGACCCCGACCATCCCCAGCTGCTGCCCGTGACGGTGTTCCCCCGCTGGGAGCGGGTGGGCTACCAGGCCTCGGACACCTACGAGCGGCTGCGTCAGTGGATTGCAGCCCAGCAGACCCAGCTTCAGCAGCGCCTGCTGCCCAACCCGGCGACGCTGCTCGACCGAGCGATTCAGCAGTTTTTGTACGGCGGCACCCACCTCCCCAGCGACGCCCAGTCGGCCCTGCGGGAGCTGATGGAAACCGCGCAGCACTACTGGGAGGTCGATGCCCGGCTGCGGTCTTCTGGGCTGCAAGAGCCCACTCGCGCGACTATCGCCGGCTTCATCCAGCTGCTGCGGGATGGCACCATCACCGCCGATCCCTACCCAGTTCGCCCCCTAAAGCCCGCCGCTGCCGTCACCCTAGCAACGGCCTTCCAGTACCGCTCCCTGCGGCTGTCCCACCGCTGGCACTTCTGGCTGGATGTGAGCTCTCCCCTGTGGCTGACTGGGGCTCCGCCTCTGTTCGGGGCACCGATCTTTCTCAGCGCCTGGTCGGGGCGCTTGTGGACCGCCGCTGACGCTCTCAACGCCAACCAGATGCGTTTGCGCCGCAGCCTCACGGACTTGGCCGGGCGGGCGATCGCTCGTCTCTACCTGTGTCACAGTGACCTGTCGACGTCGGGGCAAGAGCAGACAGGGCCGCTGGTCAGTGTGGTGAGCCGGCTGCCCAATGCTCAAGTGCCATAAATTGCGGTCAAACCGCCCCCAGTCCCCTACCCTATAAGATGAGACGAGCCTAATCTAATCCCTTTGAATGTCTACGCCCAATCCTGCTTCCCCCGCTAAGTCACAGCCCAAAAGCGGCTGGCTCGATAACGCAGTCACCATTGCGGTTGCCCTGCTCTTGGCGCTGCTGATTCGCATCTTCATTGCCGAACCGCGCTACATTCCCTCAGACTCCATGGCCCCCACGCTGCAGGTCGGCGATCGCCTCGTCATCGAAAAGGTGGCCTACCGATTTCGCGAGCCCAAGTCGCGGGAAATCGTTATTTTCCAGCCCCCCGCTCTGCTCCAAGAGCTGGGTTACGGCAAAGATCAGGTATTCATCAAGCGGATTGTGGGCATGCCGGGTCAAACGGTCCAGGTGAGCGACGGCCAGGTTTTCATTGACGGTGCGCCGATTCAAGAGCCCTACATTGCAGAAGCGCCAACCTACAAGCTAGATCCGGTTGAGGTGCCTGAGGGAGAGTACTTTGTCATGGGGGACAACCGCAACAACAGCAACGATTCCCACGTCTGGGGCTTTCTGCCTCAGGGTCAAATTATTGGTCGGGCCGTGTGGCGGTTTTGGCCTCTGGATCGCCTGGGGGCGATCGCCCCTGGAAATCAGGCTTCCAGCGAGGCGATCGCGCCAAGCGCCTCGGAGGTTTCGCCCCAATGATTTTTTTTGGAACCAAGACCGCGTGGATTGCAGGGGCGCTGATGCTCTGCATCGCAGGCTGCGCAGGACCTCAAGCTGACTCAGCCCCGCCTGAGCCCAGCGCTTCAGAGCAAACTGAACCTGCGAGCAAATCGGTACCCGAACCTGAACCCGCGCCGCCCGAACCTACTGCCCAGGCCGAAACCGACATCTGGGCGACGCTGCGAGAGGCCGACACCCACTACTACGTGCTGATGCGCCACGCGATCGCCCCTGGAACCGGTGACCCACCCCGCTTCCAGCTTGACGACTGTTCTACCCAGCGCAACCTGTCTGAGGAGGGACGCGCCCAGGCCAGACGCACAGGCGAGGCGTTTCGAGAGCAGAATGTGGCTGTTCAGCAGGTGCTCTCTAGCGAGTGGTGCCGCTGCTTGGATACGGCGGAGCTATTGAATCTGGGGCCTGTGGAAGCTTTCCCGGCGCTAAACTCATTTTTTGAGGATCGGGCCAAGGGGCCTGAGCGCACTGAGCGCCTGAGGGCCTACATGGCCGAGAACCGCGACGCCCCGCAGGTAACGGTGATGGTGACCCATTTTGTGAATATCTCAGCAGTGGCGGGGGGCGGGGTCTCGTCGGGGGAGATGGTGGTGATGAGCTATGACCAAGATCAGCTTGAGGTAGTAGGCCGAATTGAGGCGTTCTAAGCGCCTATCGAGCCTTAATTTTTGGCCTTTAAACATCCCGCTCCGCCAACGTCATCCACCGCTCCGTCGCCGCGTCAATCTCCGCCGTCACCTGAGTGAGCTGCTGGGTCAGCGCCTCCAGCGCTGAAAAATTGGCCGCATTCTCCGCAAGCTGCGCCTCCAGCGCCGCCTTCTGGTCCTCCATCTGGGCGATCGCCGCCTCCAGCTTGCGGTACTCCCGCTGCTCGTAGTTCGACAGGGGCTTAACGCGGGGAGCAGGTTCGCTCACTGCGGGCTTTTCAGCCTGCTTTTCGGATTTAGGGGCGGCCTGCCTCGACCCATTTTGCGCCCCCTTCTCAGCGGCATCTTCCTGGCGCTTGCGCTCCGTATACAGGGAGTAGTTCCCTGGGTACTGTCGCACCTCGCCGTCTTCCAGGGCAAAGATGACGTTTACCGTGCGGTCCAGAAAATAGCGATCGTGGGAGACCACAATCACGCAGCCGTTGAACTCCTCTAGGTACGCCTCCAACACCGACAGGGTCTGCACATCCAGGTCGTTGGTGGGCTCGTCCAAAATCAGCACGTTGGGCGCCTCCATCAGCACCCTCAGCAAAAACAGCCGCCGCCGCTCGCCCCCCGACAGCTTGTGCAGCGGCGTATATTGCTGATTGCCGAAAAAGAGGAAGCGCTCCAGCATTTGGGAGGCGCTGATTTGGCTGCCGTCGGCGGTCTGCACATAGGTGCCCACTTCCTGCAGGTAGCTAATCACCCGCTGGTTGGGGTCTGCGTCAACAATGTCTTCGGAGTGCTGGTCGAAGTAGCCGATGTGGATAGTGCCCCCAATGTCCACTGCGCCGCTGTCGGGCGGGGTCCGTCCCGTGATGATGTTCACCAGGGTGGACTTGCCGGCGCCGTTGCGGCCAATGACGCCCACCCGGCTGTCGGCACTGAACTGGTAGGTAAAGTCTTGGATAATGGTGCGATCGCCGTAGGTCTTCGACACCCCCTCTAGCTCGATCACCTTTTTGCCGATGCGGCGACCCGGCGTGTCCATCTCCACGCGGGCCTGGGTTTCCTTAAAGGTCTTATCCTGCATTTCGCCGATGCGGTCGATGCGGGCCTTTTGCTTGGTGCTGCGGGCCTTGGGTCCCCGCTTCAGCCACTCTAGCTCCCGCACCAACGCCCGCTGGTGCTTCCGCTGCCCCTCCGCCGCCACCGACTCCGCCAGGGCTTTTTTTTCTAGGAAGTAGCTGTAGTTGCCGCCGTATTCGTATAGGTCTCCCCGGTCGACTTCAATGATGCGGTTCGTGACCCGGTCTAAAAAGTAGCGATCGTGGGTGATCAGCAGCAGCGCCCCGCTGTAGCCGTTGAGGTAGTCCTGCAGCCACTCCACCGAAGCGGCGTCCAGGTGGTTGGTGGGCTCGTCCATCAGCAGCAGGTCCGGGAAAGACAGCAGCGCCGTTGCTAGGGCGATGCGCTTGCGGTAGCCCCCCGAGAGATCCCCCACTTTGGCCTCAACGTTATCAATGCCGAGGCGGGTCAAAATAATCTTGGCGTTGGTCTCCAGCTCCCAAGCTCCGGCGGCCTCCATCTGGGCGTTCACCGTCGCCATCTCCCCCATCAGGCGATCGAGAGACTCGCCCTCGGCCTGGGCCATGCGGCGAGACAAACTCTCGTAGTGCCGCACTAGGTCCATCTGCTCGCCGCTGTCGGCAAACACCTGGTCGAGCACCGTGCGATCGCCGTCCATGTCGGGCTGCTGGGGCAGATAGACAATCCGCGCCCCCGAGCGCACCAGCCGTTTGCCGCCGTCAATGGGCTCTAAGCCCGCCAGCATTTTCAGCAGAGTCGATTTGCCAGAACCGTTGACCCCAATCAGCCCGACTTTGTCACGGGCGTCGATGCTGAAGCTTGCATCTTTGAGAATTTCTTTGATACCGAAGTCTTTTTTGATGGACTGCAGCGTAATGATGCTCATAGGGCACCGGATAAGGTTAAACGAGATTGAATGAAGATATAGCATTGCCCTGTCGCTCAGGGCGAATTTGGACTCAGCGCGTCCAATGGCGCAGGCGATGGGATGTAGGTTACCCCAATGCATTGAGTCCAACGTGTTGAGTCCAACGCATTGAGTCCAACGCATTGACACCCATGCATTGAGACCCATAGGCCAGCTTCTATAGCGTAGCTGACGCGACGGACGCTGACACTGCAGAACCGGATGAGTTTTAATATGAAAGCGACTGACGTGTTGATGTGTGGAGCGCATTTGCTCAATGGTTGAGCCAGACGAAAAGCTCAAACTACTTGTCGTCGATGATGAGTCTGACAACCTGGACTTGCTGTACCGAACCTTTCGCCAAAAGTTCAAGGTCTTCCGGGCAGATAGCGCTATGACAGCCCTCGACTTACTCAAGCGCGAGGGGGAGATGGCAATTATCATCTCGGACCAGCGCATGCCCTTCATGAAGGGGACCGAGCTCCTGCAGCGCACTGTTGAGCAGTTTCCAGACACGGTTCGGATTGTGCTGACGGGCTACACCGACGTGGAAGACTTAGTAGACGCCATCAACACAGGGCAGGTCTTCAAGTACATTACAAAGCCCTGGAAGCCTCAGGAGCTGCAGGATATCGTACGCCAGGCCGCAGACACCTACCGGGCAATTAAACAGCGGACGAATGACCTGCGCCGTGCCCTAAGGCGAGAATCTGTGTTCAATGCGGTGATTCAGGCGATTCGAGAGACGTTAGACTGCGACCTCATCGAGAATGCGATCGCCCATACGTTTGGACAGGTTTTTGCAGCGGAAACGAGTATATTGGTTCCTGCGTCTGCGGTTTACGCCACTGGCACGGCTGCGAGCACGCTCTCATCCCAGCTGATCGCCTACCGCTTCTCCCGCAAAAAGGAAGCCGCTGATGAAGACGACGTCGCTGAAGCCACCGCAGCTCAGCTCACCCTGCAGGATGAAGACATCAGGTGTTTAATTGCGGTGCTCGAGAGCAATCAACACCAGTGGAGCTGCTGCAGCGAGAAGGATAACCGATGCGAGCAGATTAGCGTGCCGCTGATTTACCAAAACCAGCAGCTCGCTGTCTTAATCCTCAAGCGCGCTATCGACCAGCCGTCTTGGCGGTCAGAAGATTTGGCGCTGCTGGAAGACGTGGCACAGCAGGCCGCGCTGGCCCTCTCTCAAGCAAAGCTGCACCAGCGCGTTCAGCAGCAGACCCTCCGCTTTCAATCTGAGCTGGAGTTCGCCCGACAAATTCAAACCAGTCTGCTGCGTCAGACGCTGCCCGAGGTGAATAGGGTCGCGCTACAGGCGCGCTGTCTCCCTGCCAGAGAGGTGGGTGGCGATTTTTACGAGGTCTATTTGCACCCCAGCTGTGGGGATATTTGGCTTGCGGTCGGCGATGTCTCTGGCAAGGGCATTCCGGCAGCGCTATTGATGGCCAGCGCCATTTCGGTGCTGCGCCAAGAGCTTTCCCACGATCTAGCGCCTGCCCCGGGTGTAGTTATGCAGCGGCTTAACCACAGCTTAATGAGCAGCCTGGTCAGCAGCAACTGTCTAATCACGATGGTGCTGGCGCGCTACTCCTGTGCCTCCTCCGAGCTGACGTACGCCAACGCCGGCCACGTCTATCCCATGATTTGGTCCCGGCCCCAGGTTCAACACGCGTCAAGTCGCCCTTCTGAGGCGGAGCTTGCCTATCTTAAGGAGCGGGGCGTTCCCCTCGGCATCACGGCAGAGTGGCAAGGCAAATTAGGGCGGCGATCGCTTCACCCCGGCGACGTGCTGCTGATGGTCAGCGACGGCATTACCGAAGCTCCCGTGCCCTGTGTTTCAGCGCCTTCTGTGCCCTGTCCTGGACTTAGCCCGCCGGGCCAGCAAGACTCCCTCAAGTTAGAAATGCTGCGGCACAGCGGGCTGTGGGAACTTATCCTTAAGCTGAATGGTTCTCCTGATATCGATGCGATACTAAGTCATATTCAGCCCAGCAGTGAAATTCGCGAGGACGACCAGACAATCCTCTCCATGGAGGTTCTGCAGCCATGAGAACTGAGCTACACGTGCCGAGCGACATTCGCTTCCTACGGGTTGTGGAAGAGTGGCTTTTGGGCAGCCTGGAGGCTGAACTTGGCGACAAGGTAGACTGGCCCCAGCAGGCCAATCGCCTCAGGCTCGTCTTATCAGAGGCCTACTCAAACGTGGTGCGCCATGCGCACCAGCAACAGCCAAACCTGCCGGTGCTCATTCGACTGGAACTTAAAAGCCAAGAAGTTAAGTTGGAGATTTGGGACTACGGTCAGGGCTACGATCTCTCGACTTACCTCCCCCCTAAGCCTGAAGAGATGCAGGAGCACGGTTACGGCTGGCTCATCCTCAATCGACTGATGGATAAGGTGGAGTACCGCCTCCAGATCAGTGGACGCAACTGTCTATCCCTCGCTGCAGATCTTTCGACAAAGCCTGATTTCGAGAGGGTTCAGCGTGATGGCGCCCAAAGTAGCGACCAGACCAATACTCAGAAACTTGACCCAACCCAGGCGCAAGCTTCAAAATTTGAGGTAAATCCTCAGGATCAGGGGCAGGATAGCTCGAAAGACATACATTAGATAGATGCATGACGCCTTGGCGTCGGTGGAGAACTACCATGGAGCGATCTCGCACCATTCATAGGCCGTGGCGCAGCGTACTGCGCTTAATTCGATTTACGCGCTTGTCCCAGCCGACCCATCCCCTACCCGCCTGGTGTCCCTGGTCGGTGATGGCCAATCTCGCGGGAGCCGGGGTGCTTTTGGGGCTGCTGATTCACGCTCAAATTCAACCGCCACTCATTGCCGACGGCGCCGCTAGCGCGATCGCAGGTGAAGGCCTCAGCGAGGTCCCCTATCCAGAGCAATTCGCCACCTTGTTGAGTACCGCACCAGACGCCCCGCTGTCTTTGAGCGCTACCCCCTTGGCATCCCATTCACCTCAGGTGGGCTCCCGACATCGGCTTGACTATCAAGACTGGCTCGTGCTGCTGGAGCAAGAGGCGATCGCCGTTTCCCAGCGATCGCCTGAGAACCTCACTGTCTTGATGGGGGATTCCATTAGCCTGTGGTTTCCCCCTGATTTGCTCCCTCACGAGCGAAGCTGGCTCAACCAGGGCATCTCGGGCGAGGTGTCGTCAGGGCTACTGAAGCGGCTCGACCTGATCAAGCCCACCCAGCCCGACAGCATTTTGATTCTCATCGGCATCAACGACCTAATTCGAGCGGTGGAGCCCGCCACGATACTGGCCAACCATGAGCTTATTTTGCAGCAGCTCAAGGCACAGCATCCCCAAGCGCGCCTCGTAGTGCAGTCTATCTTGCCCCACGCCGGAGAGGGGGCGACTTGGGAAGGGGCGGCGCGGCTCCAAGAGATCCCCAATGCCCAAATCCGCGACATCAACCGCTCTCTAGAGGCGATCGCCCAGAAGCACGACGCCCAGTACTTAGACCTCAATCCCCTCTTCGCTGGCGCCGACGGCGACCTCAGGCCGGAGCTGACCACTGACGGGCTGCACCTCAGTCCCAACGGCTATTTGGTTTGGGCCACGGCGCTGCAGGTTTACCTGGCTGAAGATTAGGTCTGCGGCCCGTAACATCTGCTAGGCTAAAGCCAGCGGCACATAGCCTGCCAGTGCAGATGCCCAGCAGCTCGAAACAGCATGGATACCAAGACCTTTAAGCGATCGCTCAACCAGTCGGAAAACTATCACCGCAAAGGGTTCGGCCACGAGGCAGACGTCTCCGGGCAGATGAACACGGAGTATCAGAGCCCGCTGATTCAGACCATACGCGATCGCAACTACACCCTCACCCAGGGGGATGTCACCATCCACCTCGCCGAAGCGTTTGGGTTTTGCTGGGGGGTGGAGCGCGCGGTGGCCATGGCCTACGAAACGCGGCAGCACTTCCCCACCGAACGCCTGTGGATTACCAACGAAATCATCCACAATCCCTCGGTCAACCAGCGGCTGCGGGAGATGAGCGTTGAGTTTGTGCCGGTGGAAGGCGGCGTTAAGGACTTTTCGCCTGTGGCAACCGGAGACGTGGTGATTCTGCCGGCCTTTGGCGCCAGCGTTCAGGAGATGCAGACCCTCAACGACCGGGGCTGCATCATCGTCGATACCACCTGCCCTTGGGTGTCTAAGGTGTGGAACTCGGTGGAGAAGCACAAAAAGAAAGACTTCACCTCTATCATCCACGGCAAGTATAAGCACGAGGAAACCGTCGCCACCAGCTCCTTTGCGGGCACCTACCTGGTGGTGCTGAACCTAGCCGAGGCGGAGTACGTTGCCGACTACATCCTCAATGGGGGCGATCGCCGCGAATTCCTAGATCAATTCCGCCACGCCCACTCCGCCGGCTTCGACCCCGACCGCGACCTAGAGCGAGTGGGGGTGGCCAACCAAACTACCATGCTCAAAGGCGAGACCGAGCGCATCGGCAAGCTGTTTGAGCGCACCATGCTGACCAAATATGGCCCCACTCAGCTCACGGACCACTTCATGAGCTTCAACACCATCTGCGACGCCACCCAAGAGCGCCAGGATGCGATGTATGAGCTGATCCAAAAGCCCCTAGACCTGATGGTGGTCATCGGCGGCTTCAACTCGTCAAATACCACCCACCTGCAGGAAATTGCGGTGGAGCGGGGCATTGCCTCTTATCACATCGACAGCGCCGATCGCATCGGCCCCGGCAACCGGGTAGAGCACAAGCCCTTGGGGCAGCCCCTAGCCCTGGAGACGGACTGGCTCCCTGAGGGTCCCATCACCGTGGGCGTCACCTCAGGGGCCTCCACCCCAGATCGCATTGTGTCTGACGCCGTTGAGCGCATCTTTGCCCTGAAACCTGTTGGTTAAGATCGTTGCACCAAACCTCGACGAGGTTTAAATGGCCAAAAAGTCTAAACCTGAACCCCTTACGGGGGATGCCCTCGTCAAAGAGGTCTGCCGCCGCATCCGCGTCGCTCGCTCCTACTGGGATGCCCACAATAACCGGGCCTGCCGTGGGGAGCGAGAAAAAGCGCTGGCTCTCTACAGCCAGCTGACGAAGGCACAAAAGGAAAAAATTCCCCAGCAGCTCCGCGTCTGGCTGCGCTACCGCAGCGAAAAATACTTTGGCGAGCATCGCACCCCGCCCCGTAAGCGGCGCTCATAGGCGGGGCGCAGTCTGCTATTCGCGGACCAGGGTCAAGCTGCGCTCAGAGAAAGTCTCCCCGTTGAGGCTGGCGCTGGCGCTCACCTGATATTCTGTGCCCGAACCCGCGGTGATGCCCTGCAGCGGCACCTGGACGCGAAACTCACCCTGCTCATCAGCTGTGATTCGCTGGTCGAGGAGGGTTTGTCCGACGCTGACGATGCCCAAAACCGAGCGGCTGGTTTGAACCAAAATATCCACCTCCGCTCCGGGGCGCGTTTGCCCCACCAGGGTCATGCTGCTGCCAGAGACCGCGTCACCGTCGCTGTGGCTGGTAAACTCCAGTCCATCGGGCGCGGCGGCTGCATCGGCGGGGGGCTCTACAGCGGGTTCAACGGCAGTGGTCTCCACGGCAGGCGCCGCAGCTCCGGCGGAACTGCTGAACTGCAGCGGCTGCTCTGCAACGCCGTAGACCTGCTGGCCCTGCTGCTGCAGCCTCCCGACCACGATGCCTTCACTCACTGGGGTGCTGGGCACGGTCAGGGTAGCCACGTACACCCCAGAGGAAACCTCCTGGGTTGGCAGCACCTGCACCGGCTGCTCGTCATTCACCAGCAGCACCGAAGCCGTGGCGCCAGGGGTGCCGGTGACGGTGGCGAGGAAGCTATCGCCCGGGGCGATGGGGCTAACCGCATTGTGGGTTACCGATTCGATGGCGATCGCCTGCTGGGGCGTTTGCACCGTGAAGCTCCAGGAAGCGGCCTTCATTTCGCCGGAAGTGCTGCTGTATTCAACCCGCACCGCAACTGGGCCGGGGGCAAAGGGCTGACTGGGGCGGTAGCTGAAAAAGCTGTCGGTGATGGTGCTGCGGCCAGTGACGTCTTCGTCGTTGACCAAGAGCCGGACTGAGCTGGGGTCGACGGTTTGACCCTCCGCGGCCTCAAACTGACCGGAGACGGAGGCGTCGGGAGAGATGTTTTCGCCATCCACCGCTGGGCTGACGCTGATCACCTGCTGGGCGATCGCGAGGGATGGGGTTAGAAGCGGTGCGGCAAGACTAGCCGCAGCGAGCAGTGATAGGGCAATTCGTTTCATATCGGCCAAGTAGTTTTTGGAAAGCGTGAATACTGGAAAACTTTGAAATACCGGATCTGATTGTATTATTCGCTGGCTTTGACCAAGGCCAGGAAGGGGCCGGTTCAATTAAAATAACGGCATTGGCTGAGCGCATAGGTTTTTGGGGCGCGTATGGATATCCAAATTCACCACCTCACCCTGCAGCTGCTGGCGGAGCGGGCGGTTTACCTGCCGGCCCAAAAGGCGCTGCTGGTGGCCGACCTCCACGTGGGCAAGTCTGAAACGTTCCAGCAGTTTGGAATTCCCGTCTCAACCCAGGTGAGCCAGACGACCCTGACCCGGCTGATGCAGCTGTGCGATCGCCTGCGGCCTGAGCAGCTGTTCATTCTGGGGGACTGGTTTCACTCAAAGTTTGGCCTGGTGGATGAGGTGTTAGGCCCCTGGGGGGCGTTCTTGAGCCGGGCCGCCATGGCGGTGACCCTGGTGGTGGGCAACCACGACCGCCAGCTTTTGGATGAGTGCCTCGCTGCGATGCCGCCTCATTTAATGGTGGCGAGGGAAATCGCTTTCGCAGGGCTCTGGCTGACCCATGCCCCGGCGCCGCTCCCCAGCCCATTACCTAGCTCAGACCTGCAGCTCAACGTCTGCGGCCACGTCCACCCCTGCCTGCGGCTGCGCTCGGCGGTCGATACGCTGCGGCTGCCCTGCTTTCACTGGGACAGGCGATCGCAGACGTTCATTCTGCCGTCGTTTGGGGAATTCACCGGGGGATATGAGATGCCTTTGGGGCCAGGGATGACGGCCTACGCCGTGGCGGAGGAGCAGGTGGTGACGTTTGAGGGAAAGCGGCGCGTGGGATAAGGCAAGGGCGCATTTGCAGCGCTCCGACGACCTGGAATACTGTAAGAAGCCACCTGCCCTTGTGACTCACCCATGAAGCGTAAACGCCTGAAGCGCCTGATTTCCCTCGTTGTTAGCCTCGGCATCCTCACCCTCATCTATTGGAAAATTGACTTTGCCGGCCTGCTCCAGGTGTTCCGAAACTGCCACATCCTCTGGATGCTCGTCAGTCTAGCCATGGTCATTCCCATCACCGCCGCCTCGGCTTGGCGACTGCAGGTGCTCTCACCGCCCCAGGCCAACCTCACCGCCGCCGAGGCCAATCGGCTCATTTTGGCGGCCAGCAGCCTCAACATGGTGCTGCCCTCCAAAATGGGGGACATTGCCAAGGCCTACTTCATGCGCGATCGCGGCGGGATTAGCGGAGCGCTGGCGGTGTCGCTGGTGGTGTTTGAGAAGGCCTGCGACATGCTGTCCCTGCTACTGTGGTGCGTGTTTGGCCTGCTGTTCTATCAGCCTAAGAACTGGCTATTTCTGCTGATGACGGCGGCCATCTTCGCAGGGCTGATTTTCGGGTCCCTCTTGCTCGCCTGGCCCCCCTTTGCCACCTTCGCCTTTCGCGCTGCTCAACGCGTTGCCCCCGGCAAGCTGCGCCCCAAGCTAGAGGAGATGCACCAGTCCTGGGAGGCCATGCACCGCTACGCCTGGCGCGACAGAGACCGGCTGCTCACCATTACGGGAATGTCAGTGGGCATTTGGCTGCTGCACCTGCTGCAGATCTGGTTTTTCATCTTTGCCCTCAACGCCCGGGTCCCCTTTTTAACCAATCTGGCCCTGTCGCCCCTGGCGATTTTAGCGGGGCTGCTGCCCCTCACCTTTGCCGGCGTGGGCACCCGCGACGCCGCGCTGATTGCCTTCTACGCGCCTTTTTTCAATGCTCAGGTGGGAGCGGCGCTGGGGCTGCTGTGCACCTCCCGCTACCTGCTGCCTGCGGTGGCGGGGCTGCCGTTTTTGGAGCGCTACCTGAGTGCGATTGGGGACAATCGCTCCCACAAATCCCCAATAGGATGAAGGTCTTACCCAGATAGGGCTGTCGCGCATTACCCTCGCGCCACGGCATCAGGGCATCACATCCCGCCAAGAAACGCCGTACAGCTCGCAAACCTCCCGGTCAATCGCCGCCTCTATTTGCGCCGCAGCGCTGGCCCCATGGGGCAACCCCCGCCGTTGAAGCACGAGCTGATGGAGCTGCTCCCTAGCTAGGGCGGCGTCTAGGCCTCGGCCAGGCAGCGGTAGCGATCGCACCTGGGGTGGCCCAATGCGCAGGTAGCCCCCCTGCAGCGCGTTGCCCCCAAATATCGCCTTGACGTAGGCCGTCATCAGGGCGCTGTTCAGCAGTCCCAGCAAAACCGGCCCCAGCTGCTCGGCCTCCCTAAGCAAAATGAGCGTTGTGGACTTGCCCGCCAGCAGCGCCCCCGCGTCATCCCAAACGCACTCCAGCTCGCGGGTGAGCCCTGCGACAATCAGCTTGGGCGACGCGGCCTGCTGATGACGCTTAGGGAAGGCCAGCGCCAGCGCCGACTTCGATACCACCGGATGCGGATAGCGATCGCCCAAGTACCGCAGCGGCTTATGGCCCCAGTGGTGGCAGTAGGGATCGATGGTGCCGCTGTTGACGACTTGAAAGGCGTTGGAAGGCTGGGGCTGCTCATGAATCAAGGGCTTCAGCCGGTAGGCCTCTGACACCGACGCCGCCCCCGTCACCGCTGCAGCGTCCCCCAGCTTGGGGCACTGCTGCAGCTGAGCCACCCAGGACTGACGACTCGCCAGCCGCCAAGCCCCCCCGGAAGACACCCGGCTGGTGCAGCGCCGATGGGTTTCGCTGGGCTGGGTGAGGGTCGCCATTACCTCGTAGCAAAACGTCCCCGCCGACCTGTCGCGACTGTTTTGCACCACGTAGACCATGGGGTAAACCGCGGCCTCAAAGGCCTTGACGCGGCTGTAGTCCCGCAGATGGTGAAGCCGGCAGCGCCCCAGCAGCGATCGCGCCCCGGCGGCATACTCGGCACTGGCCAGCTTGTTAGGCACCACAAAGCTATGCCAGCCCCCCTCGCGGCACAGCTCCAGGGCTCGCTCAATGAACACGCAAAACAGGTCCCAGTTGCCCTGGGCGGTTTGGTAGCGTCGGCCCCCAGGTCTAAACCCGGACGTTCTAGCTCCGGACGCTTCAGAGCCGCCGCGGCAGTAGGTGCGCCAGTGGGGCAGGTGGCGCGTCATCGTCTCTGAGTCGAGGTAGGGGGGGTTGCCCAAGACCACGTCGAACTGGGTCTTCTGCAGGGGATAGGGGGTCAGGTCTAGGGCGATGGCAGCTCGGCCTGGGGCGGGGCGGACGAGGGCGTTGCCGCAGCGGATGGTTTGGCTGAGGTTGGTAAAGGTGGGGGCACACAGCAATTTTGATGTTTCACCGCTCAAAGAGGCCCCCCAACCCCCAACTTTGGGGGAGCAGGATTTTGAATGAGACTCCTGTAAAGAGAAAGCTTCTGGTCCGTCTTTGGATCCCCCCGCCTGCGGCTTCCCCCCTTTGAAAGGGGGGCTTTGGGGGGATCCTATTGCGGCTAGGGCCAGCGCCAGACGGGTTACGGCCACCGCGTTGGGGTCAATGTCGACGCCGAAGAGGTAATCCAACAGCTGGGCATCGCCTTCGGGGGGGCGGCAGTGCAGCAGCAGGTAGCGGTAGGCCAGAACCAGACATATCCCCCCGCCGCAGGACGGGTCCAGCACGGTGGGTGGGCGTGACGGCGCGCCACAGGCAGATCCCAGGGTCGCCTCTACCATGAACTGGGCGATCGCCTCCGGGGTGTAGTAGCGGCCCCGACGCTTGCGGTGCTCTGTTGCCGTCGAAGGGGAAAATTCGGCCTCGTAGGTTTGCCCCAAAACAACGGGCAGCGCGTACAGCCTAGATGGCCCGCTGGTCTTTGAGCACCGTTGCCAAGCGTTCAGCAGCAGCGCCCAGAGGTCGATAGACACCGCCAAGGAGGCGGTGCAGGCCGGAGCCAGGGCGCTCCACCAGCGGTAAAGCTGCTGCCCTGCCGCAGTACGCTCTACCAATGGGCCGCCCTTAGGGCTCAAATCGCGCCACCTTTGGCACAAAGTCACTCAGAGAACTGTGGGTGAGGTCAACTTTGAGGGGGAGGATGGAAGGGGACATGGCGCGGCACCGCAGAAGTTGTGCTGGGTTTATTATGGCAAAAATCTTTCACCGGGCTTATGTACAGCACCGACTGCGGCTGAAGGATGCTGCTGGCGCTTGCGGATCGCCGCCTGCACATTGAGGATCGTCGTCTGCATATTAAGGATCGCTACCTGCATATTGAGGATCAAGGCTTGCACATTAAGGATCAGCCCCTGCAAACTCAATGTGCATCGCCCCGCACTAAAGATCGACGCCTGCATATTCAATATGCATCGTTCAACATTCGCGATCGCCCCGTCGCATTTGAGTTGTCAGGCCGCGATCCTCAATGTGCAGCGCGTATAATGTCTGACGGGTGAGTGCGGCCATTCACTGAGCCCTCCCATAGAGATTTAGTCACGATGACAAGCTTTTTCATCAGCTACAACAAGGCTGACCGCGCCTGGGCCGAGTGGATTGGCGGGATGCTGGAGGAAGAGGGGCATAGCGTGATCATTGATGTGTGGGACTTTCGCCCCGGTGGGAATTTTGTTCTGGATATGCAGCGAGCGGCATCAGAGACTGACAAGACCCTGATGGTACTGTCGGAAGATTACCTGAAAGCTGAATATACGCAGCCGGAGTGGGCTGCTGCATTTGCTGAAGATCCTCAAAGCCTAGAGCGCAAGGTTATTCCAATTCGAGTGCGGGAGTGTCAACCTGTTGGTATGCTGCGGCCAATCCGCTACGTTGAGCTAATTGGTTTGGGTCAGCAGGAAGCGCGTCAAGCCATATTGGATGGTTTGCCTAATCGAGGAAAGCCACTCATAGCGCCGCCATTTCCGTCAGCAAGTCGTGCAAAGCCAACGATAGCTCCGCAGTTTCCTTCAGCAAATAAGAAACGAACTAAGCCGGATGAGTCCCCAGCTTTTCCGTTCTCATATTACTCATCTTCACAAGCTCCTGTTGATATACCGCCCAACCCGTTTGTGCCCATCAACGGCGTGGTGGACCAGGCGGAGCGGTTCTTTGGGCGGGAGAAGGAGCTGCGCAGCGTATTCGAGATTCTCAACGGGGGCAGCAGCGTGGCGATTATTGGGGCGCGGCAGGTGGGGAA
>JBHJHJ010000083.1:0-15301 GCA_050330955.1 Elainellaceae cyanobacterium
GACGTGCTCTCAAGCGATCGCCGCTCAAGCAAATTACCCCAATATTGCAGGTCGAGCGATCGCCGCACAAGCAAAACACCTCTCCGCTGACGGTCGAGTGATCGCTGCTCAAGTAAACTACCTTGCCGTTGACGCTCTAGCGTTGGCGAAGCCTGTCCGTAGGACAATCGCCGCTCAAGCAAACTACCTTGCCGTTGATGATCGGGCGATCGCTCAGTATCAATTATAAATGTCACCTCTGAAATCAATATCGTAAATTAGTAAAATCGCGATTTCACCCTCAACCAAGGTAAAGATTACTCGAATTTGTCCAACCCGAAGTCGAAAGTACCCCTCCCACTGGCCTTTCAGCTTTTTAATATCTAATTCTGTAAAGGGAATAATGCCATCTTCTGCAAGCGCAGTGTAGAGCTGAAAGATTTTCTGGCGAACTCGTTCAGCCGTCTGAAGGTCCACCTTCTTAAGAAACTTAACAGCGCGTTTACTGAACTGAACCTCCATGCCGCACCCATTCCGTAAGATCAACGAATTCCTCGCCAGCAAACTCCCCTGGAGCGCCTAAAGACGCATTGATGTCAGCTTGTTCGTCATCACCGACAAAAGGCATCAGGAGCTGACTCAGGTTCAATCGCTCCTCCTGCAGAACCTCCCGCAGGCTTTCTTTGATAAGCGCCTTCAGGACTTGAGGCGTCAGGGCATCGGTAGACTCCATAAGAAAGTAGCCTCCTCAGGAAACTAGAGCTATCCATATCCTAGAGTAAGAAGCCGTTGGCCACCATCCGTATAGTAAAGACAGCCCTGAGTACCCTTGCAGCGACGCCGTTCAGCCGATGAGCTAGCATCTAATGTAGAGTTGCTCGAAGAGCAGAACATAGCCATGCCAGTAAAAATCGACATCGCTGAGCTAGCAAGCCTAAACCAAATCATAAATCGGGTCGAGCAAGGGGAAGAAATTCTTCTAACTCGCCAGGGAGAAGCGATTGCCCGCCTCTCACCTATACTTAAAAGCTCACAACCGCTCCAATCCAGGGCTGCCCTCCGTCAAGCCCAAGACCCATCCTCGCAGACGACATTAGAAAGCTTGCAGATGCTGCACCAAGAGGCAAGATATTGATCTACTTGGATACCAGCTTCATTGCGCCGTTCTACATTAACGAAGCCACCAGCGATCGCATTGAAACTATTCTCAAGAATCTGCCCTCCAGCGAGCTGACAATCAGCGACTGGACAAAAGTGGAATTTGCTAGCCTGCTTGCTCGTCGTACTCGCATGGGAAAGCTGACGAGAGAAATGCTCGAAAGAATAATGAATGCATTTGAGAGCGACATAGCTCAAACCTACACCGTGCTTAGCCTCAGCAAGGCAGATTTCGATCGCGCTTCTGAACTTATTCTCAATCCTCAAACTGGCTTGAGGGCTGGCGATGCACTACATTTGGCAATAGCGCTGAACAACACCGCTAGCACCGTCCTCTCCCTAGACAAAGAATTGCTAGCGATCGCTAAAGCATTTGAAATGAAGGCTAACTCTGGTGGAATTTATGACATGCAATGACTTCTTTAACGGTTGAACTACTCGAAATCCCTAAAATTCAGCAAGTGACCGTCGCAGAAGACACCCTCTCGGCGGATCTATCTGATGGACGCACGATATCTGTCCCACTTGCTTGGTATCCCCGTCTGCTCCACGGATCTGCTGAAGAGCGAAATGACTACCGCTTAATCGGTGATGGCAGCGGCATTCATTGGAACCAACTCGATGAAGATATCAGCGTAAAGAACTTAATTCTCGGTCAATCATCGGGAGAAAGCCAAAAATCTCTTCAGCGATGGTTGAGTAGTCGTATGTCGTAGAATGATGAAAAAACTGCCCCTACGACGAGAGTAAATTATCCCGACCCTGCTAAAATCGCGAATCTGGAGCAAACTGCAAACAGAGACAACGGCTAGCGATCGCGCTAGCAAGAGCTCTTAACGCTGCTCGAGCAAACTAACTCGCCGCTGATGCTCAGGCGTTGGCGAAGCCTGTCCGTAGGACAATCGCTGCGTAAGGTGATTACGACCAAGGCTGTATTCCCTGATGAGGCATCTGTAATGAAGCTGATGTGCCTGGCAATAAACAATAAGTATATGTCCCAAAGTTTTTACTGCCATGCCAACGGCACAATGGGATCTATAGCAATTCACGGCTACGTTTACTTATGGCTACCTACTTAATATTTATTAGGCTTTAGCGCCTTATGGTTCAATCAAACTATGAGCGTTTATTCTCATCAGACTTCGACGACTTCGACACCGCTATGGGCAACCGGCCAAAAATCGGATACAATTTTAGACCGTGCTGTTTTTGCCGAACCGGAGATCGCTATGGCTCGTAAATGTACCCTCACGGGCAAGCAGGCCAACAACGCCTTTGCCGTATCCCACTCCCACCGCCGCACCAAAAAGCTGCAGGGCGCCAACTTGCAGAGCAAGCGCGTCTGGTGGCCCCAGGGCAACCGCTGGGTGAAGCTGCGCCTGTCGACTAAAGCCATTAAGACTCTCAAGACTCGCGGCGTTGAGGCCATGGCCCGCGAAGCGGGCATTGACCTGAATAAGTACTAGACCCCTAGCTTGACTGGGCTGCTGCCTCGAAGTCAGCAGCAGCCTTCTCAGTCAGCGGCACCGAAAACAGCGCTTGGGCGATCGCTGGCGAGATCGTGAAGGTATTTAACCCCTGCTGGGTCAGCGTCGTCAGGTCTGCCACCTGGCGAATGCTCGCTACTAGCAGTCGGGTTTCGCTACTTAATGCCGTGAGCGATCGCTGCATGGCGGCAATCACAGCCCGTCCGTCTTGGCCTGCGTCAGTGAGCCGGCCCAGGTACGGCGCCACGTAGGCCGCATTCAGGGCAGCACCCATCAGTGCCTGGTGAGCGTAGTAAGCCGCGGTCAGGGTAACGGGAACGTCGCGGGACAGCTTGGCGGCGGCTTCTACACCGGACAGGGTCAGCGGCACCTTCACCACCACGCGATCGCTCAGCTTCGCCAGCGCTTGTCCGGTTTGCGCCATGGCGTCGCCCCAGGTCTGCAGGTGAATTTCCCGAACGCCGTGGGCCAGCGCCCGGTCCACAAGCTCTTTGAGCTGTTCAATCGAGCAAGCCACCTTTGCCCGCTGCAGCAGCAGCGGGTTTGTTGTAATACCGTAGAAAAGTCCCGTGGGGAGCCAAGTAGCCCACTGATCAACATCGGCAGTGTCTAGGAACAACCGTAGTCCCAGAGCATTGGTTCTAAATGTATTGATTTGAGATGGGTTCACGGGCATGAGGGTACTATTCCTACGCTGAATAATCCTGTATGCAATGCGGTGCCGTAGAGCACCATAGGGGCAATTGCTTTATCATCCATGTCTTATCGCCCATTCAGCAAACCTTCAAGCGGGTCTTGAATGATAGTTCCATGGCTCGTTTCGGAACCAGACGAGCGAAAAATTCGTACTTATATTAATAACAATCAAAAGCAACCATGTCCCCACTGCCCACGACCTCTCCCTTTACCTTGATTGGGCAACTATCCTACCGCTATCGGTTCTGGGTGTTGGGTCTCTGGGTTATTTTACTGCTTGGGGGGGCTTGGTTGGGGTCCGGGCTCGATGGCATTTTGAAGGGCACTGGCACTATTTACACTGGGGGCAAGGCTGCCCAGGCAGAACAGCGTCTCGATCGGGAGTTGGGCATCAAGACAGATAGTCTAACGATGGTTTTGGACTCGCGGGAAGCTTTGCAGCCTGAAGCATCGCAGCCTGTAGCATTGCAGCCTGTAGATCTTAAGCCACTGCTAGCGTCGGTCAAAGCGCTGCCCGCCGTAGAGGCTGTAGACCCATCGCTCTCTAACTCAACCACCACAGCAACCAATACCAGCACCCCCTCCCGGGTCGAGGCGTGGCAGGTCAGCTTAACCATGCAGGGAAGCGAGGCCTATCCCGTCATTGACGAGATTAGCCAGATTCTGCAGGCTGAGACCCCACCCAGCGTGAAAGGTTACCTGACCGGCAAAGATGTGGTTGACTTTGAGTCGCAGCAGATTAGCAAAAAGGACCTGCTCAAAGCGGAAGCGATCGCCCTACCGCTGACCCTAGTGGCCCTAATTGTCATCTTTAGGTCTCTGGTGGCCGCCGTCATGCCCGTGGCCCTGGCGCTAATGACGGTTTCCGTCACCAGCGGACTGATTTACGGCATTGCGCACTACATCGACGTTTCTATTTTTGCCATCAACCTCACGACCATGCTGGGTTTGGGCATCGGCATCGACTTTACCCTAGTCATGGTCAGTCGATTTCGAGAAGAGCTTCCGCACCACGATGTGGCGGCGGCGGTGGTGCGCACGGTGGAGACCGCCGGAGAGGCCGTGTTTTATTCGGGCCTAACCACCTGCATTGGGCTATTTAGCCTGCTGCTGTTTCCAGTGGTGCTGCTGCAGTCCCTCGGGGTGGCAGGGTCCCTCGTGATTCTGATGTCTATTCTGGCGGCCCTCTCGCTGGTGCCGGCGCTGCTGGGGGTGCTGGGCCCCAATATCAACCGCTGGCGCGTGCTCAGCTGTTCCCCACAGCGGTGTCCAAACGGGTTTTGGGCCACCCTAACCCGTCAGGTGATTCGCTTTCGAGTGCCTGCTGCAGCTGCCGTCGTGGCCCTGATTATGGCGCTGGCGTCTCCGTTTTCCCAGGCGAGCTGGGGCATTGGTGACGTGAATATTTTGCCTGCCTCGACCCAAGCCCGTCAGGGCGTCGAGGTGTTAGAGGATGCGGTTGGGCCCGGGCAGGCGTCTCCCATTTGGCTGGTGGTCAGCAGCGACGACCCCGCTAAAGTGATTTGGGATGAGGCCCATAGCGAAACCGTGGATGAACTCGTTCACCAACTAGAGACTGATGAGCGCATTGCCAGGGTTCAGAGCCGCTTCAACTTCACGCCTCAGCTCGATTTGGCTCAATACCAGCAGCCCTTTCAGGACGCTCAGCAGGCGCCGCCACAGCGCGCGATCGCCCAGGTCAGCAGCGACACCACTACCCTGATTGCCGTCAGCAGCAAAACTAACAGCAATCACCCCCAGTCCCGCGCCCTCGTACAGGATTTGCGTCAGCTCGATTTACCAGGGCTCTCTGTCATGGTGGGTGGAGCCACTGCCACCCAGCTCGACACCCTCGAAGTCATCGCGCAGCGGTTTCCCTGGGCTTTTGGGGCAATCATGCTGGTTACGTTTGTCTCGTTGTTCTGGCTGTTTGGCTCGGTACTACTGCCCCTAAAGGCCATCTTCTTCAACGTCATGTCCATCGCGGCGTCCTTCGGGGCGCTGGTATTTGTTTTTCAACAGGGCCACTTTCAGCACCTGCTAAATTTCACCCCCGTCGGCTACCTCGATATTTTGCTGCCGGTGGTGCTGTTTTGCGTACTGTTTGGCCTGTCGATGGATTACGAAGTGTTTCTGCTCTCGCGCATGAAGGAGGCTTACGATCGCACAGGCAACAATTCCACCAGCATTGTGGAAGGCATGGCGTGCACCGGGCGAATCATCACCAGTTCTGCGCTGCTGACCATGATTGTGACGGGGGCATTCGCTATGACCAGCATCATCTTTGTCAAAGCTTTGGGGCTGGGGGTCGCGATCTCAGTCCTAATCGATGCCACCCTAGTGCGGGCGATTTTGGTGCCTGCGAGCATGAAGCTAATGGGACGCTGGAACTGGTGGGCCCCTGAGCCGCTGTGCTGGCTCAGACAGAAGCTCTTGGGTTAGCCTTAAGGAATTGGCGCCGTCACCTCACGGGCTCGTCTGCGGCTGGGCGCCCGCTCTGGGTCATCAGCACTCGCTCCACCCGATCGAGCTCCAGCTCGTTGAGGTAGTCTACTGTCCAGTTCGCCTGCCGCTGAATCATGTGGTAGGGGTAAGTGTTGGCCACCCCCACAACCGATAGGCCCGCTGCCTTGGCGGCCTCAATCCCAGCAAAGGTGTCCTCAATGGCGATCGCGGTGGCGCTATCCACACTGGGATGCTGCCGCTGCAGCAGACTCAGGGCTTTGAGGTAGCCCGTCGGGTCAGGCTTGCTCGCGCCGGTATCGTCTCCCCCAACAATCACGGCGAAATACGGCGCCAATCCCGTCCGCTCCAACACCTGCTCAACTTCGGCCCTCAGGGCCCCGCTGACCACCGCCATGGGCACGCGGGCTGTCCGCAGCTTATAGACCAAGTCGGTGACCCCAGTGTAAATTGGCAGCTCCTCTAGGCGGTCCAGCGCTTCTAGGTATCGCTGCGACTTCCGCTGCAAAAGCCCATCCAGGTTAGATTCACTGAGCACTCGGCCCCTGCGGCTAAACAGCTCCTCTAGGGCGGCGCGATCGCTGCGGCCCAGGCAAACCGACCGGTATTCTTCAGGCTTAGGCCGCAGGTTCTCCTCAATCAAAAGCGCTTCAGTCAGGGTTTGGTGAATTGCCTCATCGTTGATGATTACGCCATTGAAATCAAACAAGACTGCTGTTAACCCGGTGCCCATTGTTCACTATCCGCAATGTTCCATTCGAGTGCTTTAGAGCCACCGCGATAGATGCTTGCTGGCTCAGAAACTGGCAGAGGTTTTAGGCCCTGCGTCACTTGATGCACCCACCAAAACTCATCGGTGCGAACGGCGTCGAACCCTGCTGCGCCTATCCAGGCATCGGTGCTGCCCTGAGCGTAATCCTTAATGTAGGGTTCTTCAAAGATATCCGTGAGCCAAGGAGTCTGCCGCAGCGTCGCTTGGCAGCCGTCTAAAATTAAAATCTGCCCTCCCGGCTGCAGGAGCCTAAAGCCCTCCTTCAAAACCTGTTGAGCGATCGCCGGAGGCATTTCGTGGAACAGCAGAGACGCCGTTACGAGATCGAAGCCCTGGTCGGGATACCCCGTGGCCTCTGCCGCCCCATGGCGAAACTCAATTGCAACTTGGGCCTGGCGGGCCTTCTGCTGAGCCACAAGCAGCATATGGGGAGATAGGTCGAGGCCAATGACCTCAGCGTTTGGGAATGCCCGTTTGAGGTGCAGCGTTGTAGAGCCCGTGCCGCAGCCCAAATCCAAAATGCGGTTGGGTCTGCCCACCACGCGGTCCACTAGGGCCTGCCGCACCCAGTCTTCGTTAGGGGGCAGCGCGTAGCGGGTGATGGGGTCGTAGGTCACCGCTGCGTCGGGGGTGAGGTAGCCGTTGGCAATGCCGTGAAAGTTTTGGCTTAAATAATAATCTGGGTAAGCTATGCCGCTGCTGAGGCGATCGCATTCGGTCTCCCAGTCAATGGCGTTGCGGTGGCGCAGCATGGCATCGCGATCCAGCAGACCGCCGAAGACAGGGGCCAGAAAGCGCTCAAAAATGGTGTCATTGCGAACGGCCATGGATCTTCCTCATCGCTCTTCACAAAGTTTAATGAATTTTGAGGCCGATGTGGAGGATTCACTGAGATTTCCAGAGGAGCAAGCCTGTTTCGTTAGGGCCGCTACATCGTCTGGTGAAGCTAAAACCGCAGCCGATGACGGTAGTTCATCACCGACTCCGCCAGGCCAATGGCTAAGAAATTCGTCAATAAGGAAGAGCGTCCGTAGCTCATCCAGGGCAGGGGGATGCCGGTGATTGGCGCCAGACCAATGGTCATACCCACGTTGACCAGCACCTGAAACACAATCATCGAGAATACGCCCGCTACGATCAGCGAGCCAAAGTTATCCTTAGCGTTCTGCGCGATGATCACCAGCCGCAGGCACACCAGCCAAAAGCCCAGCAAAATGGCGATCGCGCCCACAAAGCCAAGCTCCTCTCCCACAGCAGAAAAAATGAAATCTGTGTGCTGCTCAGGAATGAAGTTGAGCTGGGTTTGGGTGCCCTGATGGAGCCCCTGCCCCCACATTTGGCCAGCACCAACGGCGATAATAGATTGAATCAGGTGATATCCCCCGCCTAGAGGATCCTGGCCAGGATTCAAAAATAGGGTCAATCGATCTTTCTGATAATCCTGAAGCAGGCCCCAAAAAAGTTGACCCAGTCGGCCCGCCAGAAGATTGAGGCTGAGAGCGCCCATGAGCCCCCACCAGCGCCAGGGGAGCGTCCACACCGCAAGCATCCCGACAAGAGTGACCCAAATCAGCCACGCTGGAAGATAGAGGTTGAACAGTATGGCCGAAACCGCAGGTGAAACAAGCAAAATGAGCCAGCCTGGATTTGCGTTTGCCCAGTAGAGCATTCCTAGAGTGATCACTCCGAATACTAGGGACGTACCTAGGTCAGGCTGCAAAAAAACCAGGGCCCAAGGAACTGCGGTGATTGTCAACGCCTTAATCACGACGCCAAGCCGAGAAGCAGTAGTCTCATGCAAAAGTCCCGCTAGCGTCACAATCAGCCCAAGCTTGGCAAATTCGGATGGCTGTACGTTAAAGCCCGCAAGAGAAACCCATCGCTGCGAACCCGAAGCCGTGATACCGATAAACATCACCAGCAGCAGCGATAGGTTAGTTACGCCGTAAATGATCCAGGTCAGGCTGAGAAGCCGCTCGTATCGAAACCGCGCTAGGCCCATTACGAGCCCTATCCCCACTGCGCCAAGGAGACAGTGCTGCCACCAATAGTGAGAAAGACCTTGGTTTAGCTCAGTGCTGCGGATCATCAGCCCGCCAACACCAGTGAGCCCCGCCAATGTCAGCAGCAGCAGCCAATCCATTTGCTGCCAGGGCATGAGGAAAGTCTTCCATTGGTTGGATGTGATTTGAGCCATAGGTCACAGTGACGCAGTTCAGTCTCTATTTTTAACCTAAATGAGGCTGCACCCGAAATCTCTCAGCTTAAATGAGACGAAGGCTTGAATAGTTTCCAACGGCGGGGTAATTTTTTCCACCATATTGATTCAATTATGTCAAAATAGATACAGATTTTTCTGATATCGCATCATTCATGCAGATATCGCATAATGGCTATACGGAGCCCGAATATTCACGTATTAGACTCCTATAAGCTACGTTATTTTTGAATAGTACCTTGACAAAGCTAAACGTTCAGAGGCTGACGGATTGAGTACAGCATTGAGCACTACGAGGTCGGCCATTTGCAAAGCTCAGTTTTGTACTCAGCACTAGGGTGCTTACGGCTTGAAAGTCTCTGTTTGGATAAGTTCTGCCCTTACTCATAGTGATAGAGTGTCTCGCGCCATGTCAAATCAAGAAAGTTCGATTACAGTCACGCTCCGTCTTCCCACATCTCTTGCCAAACGCGCGAAACATCTTGCTCAGACTCAGGATAAAACCATTGCACAGTTATTTTCTGAGCTCTTGCAGGATGTAGAGGTGGAGACTCAGCACCAGTCATTGTGATTTTGAGGCCTGAGTAGGTCAAGATTTCAGGATTAACGCAGCATCTGGGTAGTATGCCTGCTCTGGTAGGCAAAGGTTTTGCATTTATGGCGTTTTAATGGCTCAAGGCTTCATGGGCTGAACCGTAGCGCTATGGGTCTACGCTAGTTCTTCCCATGGGGCATTATCCTTAGCGATGTGGTCAACGCCGTTAGATCACAGGGTTCATTTTTAAACTTGTAAGAATATAAAGCTGAGCTTTATATTCTTACAAGTTCTTACATTGATGCCGCGATTGGCTACGCATATTGCGAGCCAGGCGCTATAGTTTTCTTGGGTGTAATACATGTATTTCGAGCTGTGCTCTGGCTGTTGAGCCATAGGCACTGGGTTAAGAATATTGAGCCATAGACTAGGAAGGAGAATCCAGATGGAAGGTCGTCGCTACTATTACGGCATTAATCTTTCTAATCGTAATTTTTCTGGCCAAGACCTGAGGCGCGTCAACTTTAGAAGCGCGATTCTCAAAGGAGCAAAATTTATTGATGCCAATCTAGAGGGGGCAGACTTTTCTAACGCCTACCTAGATGCAGCAGATTTTAGTGGCGCTAACCTCTCTCAGGCAACGTTTAGACGATCTTATCTCGTCGGCGCGAGGCTCAATCAGGCCAACTTGACGAAGACTATGTTTGTCAATGCTTGCCTGCTTGAAGCCAATTTCGAAGGTGCTACCCTGATCGAGACTGACTTCACCAACGCTAGCCTTCGCAGCGCCATTTTTGACTCGCGGAATTTGGAAGACTGTCATCTTCCGAATACGAGGTTCCCAAGCGGCAACGCAGTCCGCTGCAGAGCAATACGCTACGGGAATGTTCAGATATTTGCGTAAATATAGCGTTGGCCACTCTGCTTCGGATACTTTTGGCGCTGGACTGGAGAATCCTCGAGCCGAGTGGCGTACCATCGCGCGTAAAGCTTTGTGGCAATGGCTATGCCTCGAATTTGGAGCCGAAAACCGAGGCTTTCAGACTACTCAACCGTAATTTGAACATTCCCTTTTCTCAAAACGGAGCCCTAGACATCTTTGCCTTCGACGCGAATCGGAGGCTCCACCGCATAATTGTCTAGGCGGCCTGCTTCGTCAATGACATAGCCGTCCGTCGTTGACATCTCTGTTCCAGCCTCCTGTTGGTCAACTGCCTTAACGTCTTGGATGTTTTCTGAGACATCTGCGTCGGTGGGAATTTTAGCGTCGTCAGGGTTGACATCTGTTGTCTGGGCAGTCTGAACAGCCCACTGATTTCCTGGAGCACCCCGTCCTGCTTCTGCTTTCTCAGGGTTGCCGGTTTGGGTGCGATCGTATTGCTCGGGCATAGTGACCTCCATGCATTATTGCTTTAGGTAAGCTATTTCAAAATGGCGTCGCTAGTCATCCTCCGTTGGGGAATACTGGGCTGGAATATCGCTCTATCCATAGCGAGAAACTATGCCAACCGGTCAGCTACTCGGCGGACGCTACCAAGTGCTTAAGTGCCTTGGATCTGGCAGCCATGGGAAAACCTATCTAACCAGCGACACTTATATACCCAATGGGGCCAAGTGCGTGGTGAGGCAGCTCTGTTTGGCAGGCCACAGTGAGCGAGCTGTCAAGTTCACGCAGCAGTTACTCAGAAAAAGAGCAGAAATGCTGCGTCAAATGGGGACTTATTCCCAGCTCTCAGCGATTCTGGCTCACTTCGAAGAGGGGCACAGCTTCTATTGGGTTGAAACCTATATTCCTGGCGAGCCGCTACACCACATTCTCAATGGCGGAAAGGGGTTGCCTGAGGCAGTAGTACTTCGAATGATGCAGGATATTACTCAAGGGCTAGCGATTCTTCACCGATGGGGGATGGTTCATCAGAGAATTAAGCTCGATAGCATTATTCGGCGCCAGTCAGATGAGCAATTTGTGCTAGTAGGGTTTGGCACTTTCAGAGAAATCGTAGCAAGCGATCGCCCCCCGACCCAGGAGCAATTCACTGAGGCGACCACTGATATTTCCTGGGGAATTGAGCATTGCTTTAGCCACGATCTCCGCGCACTAGGTATGGTGGCTTTGCAGGCGCTGTCGGGCAGTACATCACCCGAGGTTGGGTCGAATAAGGTAAAAGCTGCCCTGGTACTTCAAGCGACGACGGCCCAAAGCCCAGCGCTATCGGCATTTCTCCAGCGGATGATTCACCCGGATGTCGAATATCACTACCAGTCTGCAGCTGAGGTGCTTGAGGTTCTGGGCCGCTTAACCCCAGCCCGTGCCTCCGGCAAGCGGCTACAGCTCAAGGCCCAGCCGTCTCAGTCTCCACTGCCTGGCTGGAAGCGCCACAGTCGGGGGGCCACTGCCCTGGCTGCGGCGGTTTGCCTGGCTGGACTGGCTTCAACGCGTCTGCCTCAGCGCTTCTTGTCCCACTATTGGCTTTACCGAGCCAACGAGACCTTGGTAGAGGGCGAGCCCAAAAGGGCGATCGCCCTCGCGACCCGCGCCCTCGATTATGGCGGCTCCCGTCATTCTGCTTATTTGCAGCGGGGGTTGATCTATCATCAAATGAAAAACTGGGAAGCTGCGCAGTCAGACTTGACACGAGCAATTGCCTTGAGTTCTACCCTGTCGCCGCAGGAAGCGCAGGGCACAATCCTCGCAGAGGCGTTTTACTATCGGGGGAGTGCCCGAAATGCCTTGGGTGACTACCGAGGCGCTTTAGCAGACTATACACAGGCACTGCAGCAGGGTATGACTCCGGCGAAAACCTATCTGCAGCGCGGCGGTGTTCGAGCCGCTTTGGGCGATCGTCAGGGGGCGATCGCCGATTACAGCTTTGCCATTGAAGCGCAGCCCAGCTCAATGGCTTACTCTAAACGCTGCTTAGTTTACTCCGATACTGGCAACCACCAGCAGGGTCTCCAGGACTGCAACCAAGCCATCGATCTAAGGCCAAGCTCCGTCAGCGCCTACCAGAACCGTGGCCTAATCCGTCAGCGCCTAGGTGATACAGAAGGCGCTCTCGAAGATCTAAATCTTGCCCTACGCCTCGAACCACAAAATGCCCAAACGTACTATACCAGGGGCATCATCCGAGCTAGGGCAAACGATAGCGCGGGCGCGATCGCAGACTTTACTGAGGCCATTAATATTGCGCCATCCCATGACTTGGCTCACTACGAGCGAGGAGTGATGAGGAAACAGGTGGGAAATTTATCAGGGGCTAAACGAGATCTTGAGCAAGCTCTCGCCCTCTGCTTGGAAAATGGCCATCATCAATGCTTTGAAGCAGCTGAGGCTGAGCTAGTACAGCTCCAGCCGATCCGTCCATCCGGCTCAGGCCGAGTCGTGCCAGACGTAAAGCGATCTTCAGAGGTTTAGGCGTCGCCTTACACTCTGGCTGTCTGAGCAGAAGTTGAATCAATCATAGGCTCAAATCTTCCGCTACCTCGGTGGGCCAGGGGAGACTCGGATTGGCTAGGCGTAGTGGCTTTGTCCAGTGTATTATTATGAAACTCAGAACTGTAAGTGACCGCGGACATTACCAATAGGCTAGTCACCAGCGTACCGGCGAAGGCCGTTGCAAAAGATACAGACATATTGACTACCTGAAAACGTCTTACTATCCTTTACGACTGGCCATGCAGGTGTCCGGAAGCTTCTGGTGCCCCTAAACTGGCTGCAAAACGGTGATTTTCGCCATAGATACTGCATCCTGCCGGCTCTTGCTGTACTGCGGTCCTTTGTCGGTATGCTTACGTAGTATTTATACAAATATTGTTTGCGTAAAGCTGCAAAGTACTCCGTACAGTTATGGCATCTGCTCGAACCTATGCAATCGATTTCGGCACTAGCAACACTGTGGTGGCTTGCTGGGATGGTGCAAATGATCAGCCGACGACCGTAGCTTTACCGGGGTTGTCTAGCACTTTGATGGACAATCCCCCCAGCATTCCTAGCTTGGTTTACATTGACCAGGCGCAACAGGCGGCGGTTACCGTCGGCCAAGCCGTACGCGATCGCGGCCTGGATGTTGCCAGTGACCCGCGCCTTTTTCAGAGCTTTAAGCGAGGGATTGGCGCCAGCGCCCAAGGATTCTTGCCCCAAATCGATCAGTGTAGCCTCACCTTTGAGCAGGTGGGGAGCTGGTTTTTGCAGGCAGTGGTTACGGCCCTTCCGCCAGGCGGCTGCGAAGAACTCGTGTTGACGGTGCCGGTAGACAGCTACGAAGCCTATCGGCACTGGTTAGAGTCAGCCTGCGAGCCCCTATCCGTATCGCGAGTGCGCCTGATCGATGAACCCACGGCGGCGGCCCTCGGCTACGGCCTCGACCCCGATACTCCGGTGCTGGTGGTGGACTTTGGCGGCGGTACCCTCGATCTTTGCCTCGTGCAGCTCGCACCACCCAAAACGCGCTCACTGGGCTTCCTGCTCAAGTGGAAGGGGAAGCGAGATTCAGCGCGGCAGGCCCAAAAGCAAGCCAAAACAGCGCGGGTTTTGGCGAAGGCCGGTGACTCCCTGGGGGGCTGTGACATTGACGCCTGGATCATGGACTATTTTGCTGAAACCCAGGGCTTGCCCCAGTCGACTCTGGCCCAGCGGCTGTGCGAGCGGCTCAAAATCGCCCTTTCCACGGCAGGGGAGGCGAGCGAAGTCCTGTTTGATGACGAAACCCTAGAGACCTATGAGCTGACCCTGACCCGCGAGCAGTTTGACCAAATCCTAGAGCGGCGGGGCTTTTTCGATAGCTTAGAGAACCTGGTCACCCAAGTGATTTATCAGGCCCAGCAGCAGGGCGTCGAGCCCGCCAACCTAAAAACCGTTCTACTCGTCGGGGGAGGGGCTCAGATCCCTGCCCTGCAGAGCTGGCTCCAGCAGCGGTTCCGCACCAGCGTCATCTGCGATCAGAAGCCCATGGAGGCGATCGCCCACGGAGCGCTGCAGCTCGCCCAAGTTGACCTCAAAGACTTCCTTTACCACGGCTACGGGCTGCGCTACTGGAACCGCCGCACGAAGCGTCACGACTGGCACCTGCTGATTCCCCAGGGGCAGCCCTACCCCATGGATGAGCCCATTGAGCTGGTGCTGGGGGCCTCAGTGGAAAATCAGCCGGGAATTGAGCTGGTGCTGGGGGAAATGGGGGCTGCGCCTGCCGCCACCGAGGTTTATTTTGATGGCGATCGCCTGGTGACTCGCTCAGCAGGAGGGGGCCAGGCTCCCGTCAGACCGCTGATCGACACGGGCCAACCCCTGGCTTCCCTGGACCCTCCAGGTTCCCCCGGCAGCGATCGAGTGCGGTTTGAGTTCTATGTCGACGAGTCTCGCTTCCTGCGGGTGACCGCGGAAGATCTGCTGACGAATCGGCTTTTGCTCGATCAGCAGGTGCTGGTGAAACTGCAGTAGCTTTCTTTACGCTGATTGTGTTATCCCACGCGAAAACCCCCTTTAAATGCAAACCACCGCCGACTACACCTGCGCCTTTTGTGGCGAGAGCAGCACCACCTTTGTCGACCTCACTGGGGGGTTTCAGCAGTCCTACATCGAAGACTGTCAGGTGTGCTGCCGGCCCAACGTACTCTATGTTGTCGTCGATGAAGAAACCCTAGATGTGACTATCCATACGGATTACGACGAATAAAATCCAACCTGCCATGGCTATCGTCCCTTTATTACTGCTGTTGCTGCTGGTAGGCGGGGTTCTGCTGACCGAAGTCCTAGCCTACCTGCCGCTCTACCTCATCCACCTGCTCCATATTCCCCAGTGGATAGGCTGGTTTGTCTTGTGTGCCCTGGTTGTTGGACTCATGGGCGATCGCCGCCAGCCCTTCGATTAGGGTTAAACTGCCCTCGGTAACATCCGCATCCCGAGGCGCCCATGGCTTTCCCAGTGCAGCAAGTCCAGCTTCCCCACATTCCCCAGGTGCCGCCGCCGCTGATGATGGACGACCCCAATTCCTTC
>JBHJHJ010000084.1:0-69780 GCA_050330955.1 Elainellaceae cyanobacterium
CCCAGAGGCGGCATTGGCAGCGGAACCCTCGTCAGAACCGCTTACCTCGGAGTCTGAAGACGCCCCTTCAGCATCGCCGGCGTCCGCTCCTGAAGGGTCAGCGCCAGCGCAGCCGGTCAACTTGGCTAAGGCGATCGCTGCACTGAACCCAGCAGCGCCTTTGAGAAAGTTCCGTCGGCGGACACGCCGCTTGCCTGATCTAAGTGCCATAGAAAAGAAATCCCGATTACCCATAGAGTAGTGAGCGCCACAGCAGTGGCTAGAGTCTAGTCTACAAAGCCTTCAGCAGAGGCAAAATGGCTGATGTAGGGCTTACAGGCGTCTCACCGGTCAGGCTGAAGGCTGCTTAATAGCGTATTACGCTTTAGCAGGGTTGAATGTGCGCTTGATCATATTTTTTGCGCTGGTTCAGCTACTTAGGTCACTTCAATTGAAATTTTTGGCTTTTAGTCGTTAAAATTTATGAACAGGGGTAATCTTGGCGACTAATCTGTGACTGGGCCAGTGATAAGCCAAAACCATATTGGGAACTAAAGCTTTCCATGAGGGAAAACTTTAGTTCCCGACCTAAGTGGGGTTCTAAGACGGCCCGTAACGGTTGAGGATTAAACTAAAATATGGAAGTCAAAGCTGCAGACGCCTCTTCCGGGGTACAGCCCGTAGTCCCTGATTCAAATGGACTCTCCCAGCTGGTTTCGCGATCGCTAGAAGTCATGGCCTGCTATGGGCGCGATCGCCGCTACCGTGCTGTGAGTCCGGCCCTAGCCGAAGTCTTGGGATATAGCGCTAGCGCCCTGCTCGACCAGACCAATGCTGGGTTGGCGGACTTGGCGGAGCACTCTGATGAGCCTGTGGCGATTCAAAGCTACTGGCGGCAAGTGGACGATGTCATCGCCACTGTCCTGCGGCAAGGGGAAGCCGAGCGACGAATCCACCCTTTTCCAACGGCGGCGGGGGTCCAAATTTATGACACCACCTACACCCCGATCAAGAATGCGGATGGGCAGGTCATCCAGATTTTGAGCATTAGCCGCGAAGCGCTGCCAGAGGTAAAAATGCGATCGCAGCTGGTAGCGCGTTCCGCGGCGGCCCCACCGTCCCAGGCCATCGTATCCGCTGAAATGCCTGACTTGGAGGTCCCCTCGCTCTCTAGGGTCTCTGTCACGCTGGAGCAAACTGCGTGGGGTCGGACTGAGCCTGCCGAATCAGAGCAGCGCGTCTCCGCAGAGGCTGAATCTATTCATCAGACGGCTGAATTTTTGCAGCTCGTGCTGGACAACATTCTTCAACACATTTTTTGGAAAGATCGAAACTCGGTCTACTTGGGCTGCAATCGCCGATGGGCAGAAATGACGGGCATTGGCGATCCGAGTAATGTGGTGGGATTGACAGACAACGACCTGCCCTGGACCAGAGCCCAGCGAGACTGGTACTTAGAGTGCGATCGCCGGGTGATGGAGACCGACACCCCAATGCTGCGCATCAAGCAGTCCCAGCGGGAAGCTGACGGGCGCATTAGCTGGCGGGAGACCAGTAAGCTGCCCCTGCATGACGCGGAGGGCAACGTTATCGGCCTGCTGGGCACCATTGAAGACGTCACCGAGCGCAAGATTGCCGAGGATCTGCTGAACCAGTCTCGGGAGACCTTTCAAAAGCTGGCGAAGCAAAAGGGCCTGCTGAACCAAATCTCAGCCCAAATTCGCAAGTCCCTGAAGCCAGAGGTCATCCAGAAAACGATGGTCCACGAAATTCGTCAGCTCCTCAACGCTGACCGCGTGGTGATCTATCGGTTTGAAGCCGACTGGCGGGGTCTGGTGGTGGTGGAATCTGTGGTTCAGCCCTGGTGCTCCACCCTGGGCAATATTGGCGCCGACGATTGTTTTGCTGAGGAATATGCTGAGCTGTACCGTCAGGGGCGGGTGGAGGCCATCCCTGACGTTGAAGCAGCGGATATCGAAGCCTGCCACAAAGATTTTCTCAGGCAGCTTGGCGTGCGCGCCAACCTGATTGTGCCGATTTTAGACCAGAGGAAACTGTGGGGCTTACTGATTACCCACCAGTGCTCAGGGCCGCGGCAGTGGAAAGAGAGCGAAATTGAGCTGCTGCAGGCCCTTGCGGGGCAGTTTGGCGTTGCAATTCAGCAAGCTGAGCTTCACACCCAGACGAAACGCAGCGCAGCCCTGGCCGAAGAGAGGGCCCAACAGCTTGAGGTGGCGCTTCAAGAGCTTAAGCAGGCCCAGTCTCAGCTCATCCAAACGGAGAAGATGTCGGTCCTGGGCAAGATGGTGGCCGGCATTGCCCACGAAATCAACAATCCAGTCACCTTCATTCACGGCAATATCACCCATCTCAAAGGTTACTGCAGGGGCTTGGTTCAGCTGGTCGAGCTATATCAACAGCATTACCCCACCCCGCCGGTGGCGATCGCTCAACGGATTGAGGCCATAGAGCTAGACTACCTGCTGGAGGATTTGGGTAAGGTGCTTCAGTCCATCGAGATTGGCAGCATACGCATTCATCAGATTGTGACATCGCTGCGGACGTTCTCCCGCTTAGATGAAGCCGAAAAGAAGGCCATCGACATCCACGCTGGCTTAGACAGTACGCTGCTGATTCTGCAGCATCACATCCGGGCCCAGCCTAATCGCGCCGAGATTCAGATTTTTAAGGAGTATGGCGACCTGCCGCTGGTGGAATGCTATCCCAGCCAGCTCAATCAGGTGTTCATGAATTTAATCAGCAACGCCCTCGATGCCCTCGACCAGCAGATTGCGGACAGCGGACGGGCAGATATCGACGAGGCGCCCTACATCAAAATTGCGACTCAAGTCCGTGACAATAAGGCCGTGATTACAATCTGCGACAACGGACCCGGCGTTGCAGCAGAGGATCAGCACCGGCTGTTCGAGCCTTTCTTTACCACTAAGCCTGCGGGTAAAGGGACGGGACTGGGGCTTTCCATCAGCCATCAAATTGTAGTCAACAAGCACGGCGGGCAGCTGCGCCACACCTCTGAAGGGGTGAAAGGGTCGCAGTTTGAGGTCGTCATTCCCCTGCGCCAGCGCTAGCTCAGGGCACCGTTCCCTCAGGCAAGGAATAGATGTGCTGCGCAATCTCACCGGGATGGGTTACCCAAACCAAATCGCTGCTGCGTGCGGCGTCTTTCGCGATGTGCTCTAGCGATCGCCGCAGGTGACGCAGCCGAAACGGCTGACCGACAATGTAGGGATGGAGCGCGATGCCGTAGACCAGAGGCTGCTGCTGGGACTGCTGCTTCATCTCTTCATACTGGTCAATGATCATGTCGGCAAAGTCCACGGCTGAGGTGCGGCGCACCGCGATCGCCGGGATGTCGTTGACCTCTTGGGAGTAGGGCACCGCCAGAATGCGGCCTTGGCGGGTGTTGAACCAGATTGGCTGGTCGTCGCAGCACCAGTCCAGCAAGTAGGGATACTTCGCCTCCTGCAGCAGGTCGGGGGTGAGGTGGCTTTGGGCAATCCAGGGGCCAAGCCAGCCCTGGGGCGCTTTGCCCTCGTGCTGGGTCAATACTTCAGTTGTCTCCGCAATGAGCGCCGCTTCAGCGGCTTCAGAGAGGACGCTTTGTCGTTCAGAGTTGGTGCGTCCGTGGGCCACCACCTCATCGCCGCGGCTGCGAAACGCCGCCATCACCTCGGGGCAGTAGTCGTATAGGCTGGCATTGGCCAGCACTGCCACGGGCAGACCCAAAGTCTCAAACAGGTCCAAAAGCCGCCATACGCCGACTCGGTTGCCGTAGTCTCGCCAGGCATAGTTCAGCACGTCAGGTTCAGGGCCACCGGGGGCGAGCTGTGCGCCTAAGCCCTCTCCAAAGGCAAAGTGCTCTAAGTTCAACGCCACATAGACTGCAAGGCGCTGCCCCTGGGGCCAGCTGTAGTCGGGTCTATGGATGATGGCGGAGTAGCCGTAGCGTCCGTGGGTGGATAAGTCCAACAAAAACTCCCGAAAAGCGCAATCTGTGAGCTGGCTCACAGACAAATGACAGCATAAGTTTCCGCCAAGACTTTGTCATTGTCAAATAAAACCAGATGTCAAATAAAACTAGATGTTAAATAAAAACCCAAAGCCCTCAGCCTGTTAAGGTGACGACAGATTCGCTAGCGATGTCCATATATGTCCCGACACCTGTTTGCAGCTGAAGCCCTGGCCCACATCCCCAAAATTTTGACGCTGCAGGACCGCAACCCCCACAGCCCGACATACGGCTGCTTCGATCGCAACTTTTGGCAATATAAAATTATTGATTTTCCCAGCGGCATGGCCCAAGAATTTGTGCTGCCGCTGGCCTTGGTCTACGCGCTGCCCCTCCCCGACAATCCTTACTACCAGCAGCTTGCCCTACGCCACTGGATCGTGGCGGGCATGCACTACGCCGCCCGCAGTGCCCACCCCGACGGCTCCTGTGACGACTATTTCCCGTTTGAGCGCGCCAGCGGAGCTGCGGCCTTTTCCCTGCTGGCCTGCCTTGACAGCTACCAACTGCTGGCCACAGAAGACCCGGCGCTGCTGCAGTTCTTTCAGCGGCGCGCCGATTGGCTGGCCCATCACCAAGAGAGCGGCAGGCTTACAAATCACCAGGCTTTGATTGCCCTTTGTCTGAGGCTGGCGGGAGATCTGCTGCACACCGATCGCTGGCAGGGGGCGAGTCGCGATCGCCTGGCCCAGGTGCTGAGCTGGCAAAATCCTGAGGGCTGGTTTCAAGAGTACGAAGGCTGCGACACCGGCTACCAGACCCTGACTATTGGCTGCCTAGCGCGGCTGTATGACCTGCAGCCCACCAGCGAACTGAAGGACGCGATCGCCAAAGCCGTGCTGCTGACGGCCCACTTTATCCACCCCGATGGCTCCTACGGCGGGGAATACACCAGCCGCAACACCTACAACTACTTTCCCCACGGGTTTGAGCGGGTGGGCCGCTGGCTGCCGGAGGCCCTCAGCATCAATGATCAGTTTTTGAGCGGTCTCGGTCAGGGGCGCGGGGCTTGCTACGCCGATGACCATATTGTGGGGCACCACACCTGGAGCTATTTGCTGGCCTGGCGCAATTTTGTAGAGACGCGGTCAGGGGCACCACTGCCCCAAGAGCGGCTGTGGCTCCCCGAGGCCCGCATCCTCGTGGAGCGCCGTGGGGACACCACCCTCTATGTGGCACTTAATAAGGGCGGCGTGTTTAAGCTGTTTCGGGGCGATCGCCTCGTGGTCTCCGACACCCAGATCTCCCTGCAGGTGAGGGCAGACGGCGGTGTGAAAAATGCCGTAGGCCACCTGGTAGGCCAGTATCCGGTTGAGGTGGGGGAGAATCAGATTACCATCAGCGGTGCCCTAGGCTGGGCGAAACAGACCCAAATGACGCCCCCAAAGCTGATGGTGCTGCGCATCGTCATGCTGACGGTGGGTCGGTTCTTCCCTAACCTGGTGCGTCGCCTGCTGCAAAAAGTGCTGATTACTGGAAAAACTGCCGCTCCCTTTCAATTTGAGCGGCAGTTTCAGTGGCGAGAGGGCAAGTGGCACGTGCGCGACGCCATCACCCCTACCCAGCCAGAGGGCTGGAGCCGGGTCACGGCGGCTGGCATCGCCCCCGCTCAGACCTCGATCTACGTCGTCATGAGCCGCACATACCAGCCGGGGCAGCTACAGCCCTGGCTGAATTTGGCGGCTCATGTGCGCAAGCTCGAACCCAATGAACCGTTAATTCTGGATCGATCGCTCTAAAGCGGGGGTTGGAACTTGATCAAAGGCGATCGCCTCTCGGTCGAGTCCCCCGTCTTGGCTTTGGCCCAGTTCTGACCTATCCGGCTCCATATAAGTCGCCAGCTCACCCTGGTAGTTCTGCAGCAGCACCTTGCCATTAGGCTCGCGGGCAAGCAAGTATTGGGGCATTACAGGCACCTTGCCGCCGCCGCCAGGGCTATCGATCACATAGGTCGGCACCGCATAGCCGCTGGTGTAGCCCTGCAGCCCTCGAATAATCTCAAGCCCTTTGTCGATTGAGGTGCGGAAATGGCCTGCCCCCTTGACCAAATCGCACTGGTATAGATAGTAAGGCCGTACTCTATTTCTGACCAGCTTGTGAACCAGCTGCCGCTGAACCTCAAGGGAGTCATTGATCCCTGCCAACAAGACGCTTTGATTGCCCAGAGGAATACCCGCATCAGCCAGCCGAGAGAGGGCCTGGCTTACTTCAGGGGTAATTTCCTTGGGGTGGTTGATGTGGACGTTCATCCACAGCGGATGGTGCTTTCGAAGCACCGCACAGAGCTCAGGGGTAATGCGCTGGGGCAAAAAGCTCGGAACCCGGCTTCCAATGCGAACGATTTCGATGTGCTCTATCGCCCGTAGGGAAGACAGAAGATGGTCTAAAAGCGATTCAGATAGGGTCAACGGGTCCCCGCCACTCAGCAAAACGTCCCTCACCTGGGGTGTTTTTCTTAAGTAGTCGAGCTGGGCTTCAAACGTGCTGACCCCCATGGTTTTGTCGAAATCGCCCACCATTCTGCTGCGGGTACAGTACCGGCAGTAGCTGGCACAGTGGGTCGTGACCAGCATCAGGACTCTATCGGGATAGCGATGGACGATGCCTGGTACAGGGCTGTCCTCATCCTCCCCTAGGCTATCGGTCATCATGCCCTTAAAGTCTTTTAGCTCTCGGCCTAAAGGCACTACCTGGCGCCGAATAGGACAGTTGGGGTCATCTGAAGCAATCAGACCTGCAAAGTAGGGCGTGATGTCTACGCGAAAGCGATTTTGGGCCTGCAGACCCTCCAACTCTTCAGGGGTCAGGTTAAGGATTTCGCCAAGTTCGTCTACAGCGCTGATGCGGTGCTTGAGTTGCCACTGCCAGCTATTCCAGTCTTTGTCTGGAACATGGGTAAATTTAGAAGGGCGTTTGCTCGTCGCTGGTCTTCCCAAGGTAGACATAATCAATACTCCATTAGTCAAATGTTCAGGACGGGTGGTCTGATGTATCAAAATGTAATCAAAACACTTTGGCCACAGCGCTTCTCACGCCAGGGGGCCCTGGGTAGTGGCGGTGCACTGCACCACTACTACCCAGGTCGGGATCTGTCGTGATTGAAAGCTAATATGGGAGCAGACCTGAACGATTTGGAATAGCTTTGATACTGTGCCAAATCGTTCAAATTGAACTCTTTCCTCGTCTCATGCTGAAGTATCGCCCACCCCGTCTAGGCTGCCATCAGTGACGATGCACAAAGCAGAACAATAAATATTACAATCGCACTAGCGAATATTACGACCATTTCAATATACTGATGTGTAGGCGGCGATCGCTCGCTACGTGCCTCTTACGAGTCGGTAGTCCCATTTGCCTGCAGCGGGCATTGGTCTGTGCAGGTTGCACGCCGCGCCAGGTTTGCTAGATTATGAGTTGAGGTGCGTTAATACGTGGTGGTATTCCGGGCATCTTCTACGATTAATACCGTGTGTAGAGGCGCTAGTGTTAAGCAGCACCCCTATGTTCAAGCTCGAGACAGGGATTGATTCTGCAACTCCAGTTGCTCTACACGGCCTGAAAGCAAGATACGAGTGAGCAGAAAATTGCCAGATCGTCCCTCTATTCCGCTAAATATAGTTTTAGTGGTTCCCTTTTTACTAGAAATTTTTGCGGCAGTAGGGTTGACTGGATTCTTTTCCCTCCGAAATGGGGAACGGGCTGTGCAAGAGCTAGCCGTTCAGCTTCAGCAGGAAATTGGCAACCGCATTGAACTGCATCTGATGAGCCATCTGGAAGACTCTCAGCAGGTAAATCTTATCAATGCTGAGGCAATCCGGTTCGGAATTCTAGATATCGGTGACGCAGATTCACTCGAGCAGCAGTTTTGGCGACAGATTAGAACATTTCCGTCCCTAGACTATATTTATTTTGGCCACGAGGAAAGAGGAGGATATGCCGGAGTCGGACGCTCGAATACCCAATGGCCCAACATTGAAGAGACAGAAGACTATGTTGCCGGAGACTTTTTAATCTACGAAACGGATAGTCAAGGTAACCGGCAAGCTCTACTCAGCCAAGATCCAGGATACGATCCGCGTAGACGAGGCTGGTATAGAGATGCTGTAGCCGATAGGGGCATGGGCTGGAGTGAGATTTACAGCTTTTTCCCTGATCCAATTCTGGGTATCTCAGCAACATTACCAATTTATGGAGAAGATGGAGAGCTGCTAGGAGTTTTGAGCAATGACGTCGTTTTAAGCGATATTCAAGACTTTCTCGAAAACCTCAATATTCTCCAAACGGGACAGGCCTTTTTAATTGAACGCAATGGTCGCTTGATTGCAAGCTCACATCTTGAGGATGTCTTTGTTGCGTCTGGAGCTGAGGGCGAGGAACCAGAGCGGTCTGTATTAGTCGATGTTAAAGAACCTACACTGCAGCTCACGGGGAAGACGCTCAAATCGAAAGTATCTGACTTGAACGAGATTCAGCAGCCGGTAGAACTATCCTTTTCCTTTGAAGAGGAACGGTACTTTGTTCGAATCATCCCAGTTCAAGATGAACTAGGGTTAGATTGGCTCATGGGCGTGATTTTACCAGAGTCTGCTTTTACAGAGCGAATCAATGCCAATACTCGCACCACAGTAGGTCTGTGCGCCCTAGCGCTTTTAGGCGCAATATTGCTGGGGATTGCGACATCCTACTGGATTAAACGCCGTCTGACCAAGCTTACTGAGGCAGCTCATGCGATGTCACGGGGCGAGCTAGATCAAAAAATCGACCCCACTCAACTCCGTGAGCTTGACGACCTGGGACAGTCTTTTAACATCATGGCTGAACAACTAAAGCGGGTAATTGGAGACTTAGAAGAGAGTAATTTAACTTTAGAAAATCGCGTCGATGAGAGAACTGCGGAGCTTTCCAGCACGTTGACGAATTTGAAGCGCACCCAGTCTCAACTTGTTCAGACCGAGAAAATGTCAAGCTTAGGCCAGCTCGTAGCGGGTATTGCCCACGAAATTAACAATCCGCTGAATTTTGTTTCGGGCAACCTGACCTATACAAGGCAATATGCTGAAGAGTTATTGTCACTCTTAAGCCTGTATCAAGAGTTTTACTCCCAGCCTGATCCAGTTCTTTCCGACTACATTTCCAAAATAGATCTTGACTTTCTTAAAAGCGACTTCCCAAATGTAATTCGATCTATGAAGTTGGGGACAGAGCGCATTCTCAATATCGTCTCTTCCCTGAAAGGGTTTTCCCACTTGAATGAAGCAGAGCAGAAATCGGTCGATATCCATAAAGGACTCGACAGCACCTTGATCATTTTACAAAGTGAGTTCAAAGCCAACGATGCGCTTGCCGAAATCGAAATTGTCAGAGACTACGGTGACTTACCGCTGGTTAGGTGCTACCCCGATCGGCTCTGTCAGGTGTTCATGAATCTGCTTACCAACGCGAAAGACGCCCTGAATGAAGTAAGCCTTCAGCCCTCAGAGTTCCAGCCTCAAATTAGAATCCAGACTGGCTTGACTAGCGACGGTCAGATTGAAATCAGTATTATGGACAATGGCCCTGGTATTCCCAACGAAATTCAATCTCGGCTGTATGATCCATTCTTTACCACCAAACCAGTGGGGAAAGGGACGGGATTAGGCCTGGCCATCAGTTTTCAAATTGTGGTCGAGCAACACGGCGGCGCTCTAAGGTGTATCTCAAATCCAGGCGAAGGAACCCAATTCGTCATTTCGCTGCCTAAATACCGCTATGGTGAGGATTGACTTTAATCCTGCTCGGCACTGACACGTCACTTCGCAGTTCATGAGTGATCTAGGATTGCCATATGATTAGGCGATAAAATTAGGTCGTAAGCAATGCGATCGCCCCAGCCTGAATGACCTTCGTACTGACTAACGACGACGGAATTGACGCCCCCGGTCTTCAATCCCTGAGGCAAGCGCTTGCCCTCTCCGGCATCGGCCAATCCGTCACAGTGGCCCCTAAGCACCCCCATTCTGGCTGCAGTCACCAGCTCACGCGGGGCCGCCCTATGGCCATCGAGCGCCGCTCAGAGAGCGAGATCGCCATAGACGGAACGCCAGCCGACTGCGCCCGTGTCGCCATCAGCGCCCTCGTGCCCAAGGCCCAATGGATTCTCTCTGGCATTAACGCGGGGGGAAACTTGGGGGCGGATGTGCATGTGTCGGGCACTGTGGCTGCCGTGCGGGAGGGCCTGCTGCACCGAGTTCCCGGCATCGCAGTTTCCCACTACATTAAGAATAGGCAGCCCATTGACTGGGATGCGGCTACGCGGCTGACGGCAGCGGTGCTCTCGCGACTCTTGAGCCAGCCCCAAGAGCCTGGCACATTTTGGAACGTGAACCTGCCCCACGTCAGCGCCGACATGCCCGAGCCAGACATTGTGTTTTGTACCCTCTGCAGTCAACCGTTGCCGACCGCCTATAAAATTGAGGGCGGCAAAATCGCTTACGTGGGGAACTACAGCGATCGCCCCCGCGACAAGGGCTCCGATGTGGACACCTGCTTTTCAGGTGCGATCGCCATCTCCCAGGTGCGGGTCTACTGAGGGATACCGATGGCGCCTGGTTTGGCAGCACCCGACTCAGCGTCAGACAACCCGATGAACGAGACCTGCTACTGCCTGAACCGCACCTGCCCCCGTCCTGAGAACCCATTCAGCGCGACGCGGTGCGGCGGCTGTGGATCGCTGCTGCTGCTGGGCGATCGCTACCGAGCGCTAAAGCTTTTGGGCCAGGGGGCCACGGGGCGAACGCTGCTTGGGATAGATACCCGGCCCGACGGTGCGCTGGACCAGCCGCAGAAACGCTGCGTGATTCAGCAGAGCTGGGCCGAAAATCACTTTAACCGCCGCCAATTCTCGCGATATGTCCGGCGCCTCAGCCAAATCAGCCAGCATCCCCAGGTACCCCAACTGCTCGACGTACTGATAGAGGGCGATCGCAGGTCTCTGATCTGGGAGTTCGCTGACGGCGTTTCTCTAGCGGCTCATCGAGCTGAAGCAGTCTCGTTCAGTGAGGTGCAGGTGCGCCATCTGCTCTGCAACCTCCTACCGGTGCTGGCAGTGGTCCATGAGGGCGGCCTGATCCACCGAGACGTGAAGCCCGAGAATATTATCCATGTCTTTCCCCAATGCCCCTGGCTGGTGGACTTTGGCGCTGCCGTCTCTATTGGGCACAGCACCGCGCCAGCGGGAGACGCCCGCTACGCCGCGCCGGAGCAACTATCTGGCGAGCCCGTATTTTCGAGCGATTTGTACAGCATAGGGATGATTGGCGCCGAGCTGTTGACGATGGCGTCGCCCTTCGACCTCTATGCGGCAGCGCAAACCGATGGCGGGTGGCAGCAGTATTTAGCCACGCCGGTTAGCTCAGGTCTGGCGCAGATTTTGACTCAACTGCTGCGACCGGCCCCCCAGCGCTACCGCACGGCTGCCGCAGTGCTGGCGGATTTACGGGCTTTGCCGGACCTTGAGCTTGCCCAACCGCCTCCATCGTCAGTAACTATAAAATCAGCGACTGTGGAACAGGGAGTGCCCAGCAATGAGTGGACCTGCCGCCACAGATTAAAAGGTCACCGTGGACCTGTTACGGCGATCGCCGCCAGCGAGAGCTACGTGGTCAGCGGCGGCAGCGATGGCGCGATTCGCGTCTGGTCCTGGGCGGGGGAGTGTCGTCAGGTGATTCAAACCCCCTGGTTTGGCAAAGGCCACCGCGATCGCATCAGCACCCTCAGCATCAGCGGCGATGAGCTGACGCTTTTGAGTGGCAGCGATGACGGCACCTTGTGCGCCTGGTCTTTGGTGGACTACGGGCAGCAGACCTGCCTGCAGAGCCCCGCCTGGGGCGTGAGTGCGATCGCCGTTATGCCCCAGGTCTGGATTAGTGGTGACGCCAGCGGCGCCCTGCAGCTCTGGGACGAGGAGACTGGCCGAGCCATTGAGCGCTGGCAGTCGCACCAGGCTAAGGTCAGCGGTCTTGCCATTAGCCCCAACCTCAAGATTCTGTTGAGCGGCAGCGCCGACGGCACCGTTGGCCTTTGGGACTTGGGTACAGCTCAGCGGCGCCATCAGCTTCAGGTCGGCGCCGCCGTTACCGCTATGGCGGTGCTGCCCCGCTGGAACGTGCTCACTTTGGGAGATGACCAGGGACAGCTCCAGATTTGGGATTTGATTGAGATGAGGCGGCTGCGCAGCTTGGCGGCCCACCAAGGCCCCATCACTAGCGTGAGCGCCTCACCCCGTCAGCTTGCCAGCGGCGGCGACGACGGCCAGATTCACTTTTGGCAAATCCCCGGCGTTTCAGAGGGTTCGTTTGAGCAGCAGCTTTTGACGCACCCCCAGAGCCTGACGCGGCAGATTACCCGCTCCCACGACTGGTCCGTGAACGCGATCGCCTTTAAGCCAGCCGGAGATTGGCTCGCCAGCGGCAGCGCCGACGAGACGCTGTGCCTTTGGCGGCGATAAATCTAACCCCTTACGAGAACGCCGAGCTACTTCGCGCCAAACCCGAGGCCGCGATTTTTAGACGGCATACACACGCAGGCTTCGATCTGCGATCGCAGGGTCTCGTGGTCGAGGTCTTGGCCGATGAGGACGAGCTGCAGCTTGGGCTCGCCTTTCCACTGCTCGTCATCTAGGGTAAAGCGCTTGCCGCTGAGGTGGAAGATGTGACGCTTAGGGCTTTCGTCAAACCACAGGATGCCCTTTGCCCGAAAGACGTTTTCCGGAAGCTGGTTGTCTAAGAAATTCTGGAACTTGCGAATAGCGAAAGGCTTGTCGCTCTGGAAAGAGAGCGACGTAAAGCCATCGTTTTCTAGGTGGTGGGAGTGGTGGTCGTGGTTGTGATGGTCATGATCGTGGTGGTCGTGATCGCAGTCATGGTGGGCCTCGTGGTCGTGGGCGTCGTGATCATGGGCCTTATGTCCATGAGCGCCGTGATCATGAGCATCATGATCGTGGCTGGCTTCCTTAGAGTCTTTGAAATACTGCTCCGATTCAAACAGGCCCACGCTCAGAATGAGCGGCAGCGGTACCTTACACTGGCTAGTTTTCAAAATGCGGGCGTCTGCCTTCACCTTGCGCAGGCTGTCTTCCAGATAGGCTAGCCGCGCCTCGTCAACCAGGTCGGTTTTGTTGAGCAGAATCGTGTCGCCGTAGGCCACCTGATTTTGTGCCGCCTCGCTGTTGAACAGGTCGAGACTATAGTTCTCGGCGTCGACCACGGTCACGATAGAATCCAGCCGGGTCATATCCCGCAGCTCAGTGCCCAAGAAGGTCAGCGCCACCGGCAGCGGATCTGCTAGCCCCGTGGTCTCTACCACGAGGTAGTCCACATTATCTTGACGCTCCAGCACCCGATGGACGGCCTCCATCAGGTCATTGTTGATGGTGCAGCAAATACAGCCGTTGCTCAGCTCTACCATGCCGCTGTCGTCACCCGCCTCGACAATCAAATCATTGTCAATGCCAATTTCCCCAAATTCATTAACCAAAACCGCCGTCTTCAGGTTTTCCTGGTTGGTCAAGATGTGATTGAGCAACGTCGTCTTACCGCTGCCTAGAAAGCCTGTGATGATGGTGACCGGCAAACCGCGCTTTTCAATCTGCATCGCGGGTCCCGGTGCTGGCGTCTGGCTATTTTGGGGCGTTGCCATAGATGTCATATCGTTTTACCAATGTGCAGGTCTTTTTTTACAGGTCTTCGCTGGGATAGATCTTTGGGGAAATAACTTAACGCAGTTCGCCAGCTCATTGACTAGCTCATTGTAGATTGTAGCGATTTAAGTCGCTGCCGGTTGGCTCGGCGGGCATGGGGCAGATGGACCGACGTAATCACAGCTTAGGGGCTTATTCCCTTCCTGAGCTGATAAGTCCCTCTAGAGACAGGTGGTGCTAGACGGCGATCGCCTATAGTGTATTTGCGTAAACCTGAAGACGAGTTTTCGTGAGGCTATTATGGGATTTCTGGGTAAGCTGTTCGGCAAGAAAGAAGAAGAGAAGGCGGCCAAGACGCCCAACGTTGACGTTAAGCAGAAAGCTAGCGAGAAGTCGATTCCCCCTGAGAAGGTTGGGCTCGACGGCGAATTTGACGAAAGCGGTCTAGCGAAGCGCGTTGCCAAGGCGCTCGACGATGCGGGCATTTCAGATAACGTTGGCCTTTGGGTCGCTCAAAGCGGGAGCACCGTCGTCCTCAAGTACAACTCCGATGCAGAAGCGGCCCTAAGCCGTGCGCAAGAAGTTGCCCGGGGCGTTGAGGGCGCGACCTACGTCAAGACTGAGCCCAATACCTAATCGCGGGTTTTAGGGTCACGTTTTTTAGAATCAAGAAAGCAAGGCGCCGCCGTGAATATTTACGGCGGCGCCTTGCTGCATCTAGTTTTCTAAACCGTCAGGCTATCGCCACTCTCGATTGCCTTCGTCATCGGTTCGCGCCTCACGAATAACATCAGAAATTTCCTCCGCGTCCTTGACGTGGTGCAACGCCTCCTTGTCGCCTTCTTCGCCCTCTACGACGAAGTACGTCGGCACGGTGATGTGGTCTCCTGTCACATCGGGGGCGTTGACCGCCACCTGCTTCGCCTTCTCTTCCAAGGACTGGGAGCCATCGACGCGATCGCCAGGGTTTAGGGCCGAGTTGGGGTTCTGCGCCAGCTTTTTCTGTTGAGCTTCGTGCTGCTCCGGAGACACGTCCTCGGGCTGAGTCGGCTGGTTAAGCGTGTTTTCAGAATTACTCATCGTTAAGATAATACTTAATTTTTCACCACCCCCTACAATATGAGGTGCGGTTGTCACCTCTCGTCTTTCCAGCGAAATAGTTATGGGTGTGCTAGCCCCCAATTGCGCCGAGCGATCGCCTGCGCTGGTCGTCCGCCCGCCTTACCCTGCTTAATAGTGCTGAGCTTGGTCTGAAAGAGTCAGCTATGGATTTTACCGACGTATTTATCTCCTACGGGCGCGCTGACAGCAAGGCCTTTGCTGCCAAACTTGAGCAATATCTGCTTGCTGCAGGACTGAGAGTTTGGGTCGATTTCAACGATATTCCCTCAGGCGTTGACTACCAGAAGCAAATCGACGCCGGCATCGACCGAGCCGATAACTTTATTTTTGTGATTTCGCCCCACTCGGTCAATTCAGTCTACTGCCTCAAGGAGATTGAGCACGCCCTCAAACGCAATAAGCGCATCGTGCCCCTGCTCCATGTTGAGGCGATTACCCGAGAGACTTGGAATCAGCGCCACCCCGAAGGTACTGCTGCTGAGTGGGAAGCCTACCAGGCCGCAGGTAAGCACTCTAGCCACGGGAACCTTCACCCGGACATCAGCAAAATTAACTGGGTTTGCTTTCGAGACGGCCTGGATGACTTTGAGCAAGCCTGCCAAAACTTGCTTCATGCGCTGGATCGCCACAAAGACTACATTCGCCAGCACACCGTTCTGCTGGTCCATGCGCTCACCTGGGCCAAAAATCAGAGGCAAACGCGCTACTTGCTCGTAGCCGAGGCCCGAGAGCAGGCAGAAGCCTGGCTCCTCCAGCGCTTTAAGGAACAAGCGCCCTGTACTCCGACAGACCTCCACTGCGAGTTCATCGCCGAGAGCATTAAAAACGCCAACAATCTGCTGACGCAGGTGTTTGTCGCCCACGCCGAGCAGGACGTTGAGGTGATGGAGACCATTCGGCGATCGCTCTGGCGACAGGGATTCACGGTTTGGACTCGCCAAACGGATATTCAGACTGGAGAAGACTTCCAGAGCGCCGTTGACCGCGGCATTGAACAGGCAGACAACGTTGTCTGTTTACTCTCTCCTGCCGCCCTGCAGTCCGCCAACTGTCAGCGCGAGCTGAACTATGCCTTGGCATTCCACAAGCGGGTCATTCCTGTGCTCGTTGAAGCTACTGACGCCACCGTTATCCCATCAGTTTTGCGGGATCTGCAGTACATCGATTTGACGGACAACGTGCTAGAAGCTGACTACCTGCTGGACGAAAGCCAGCTTCTGAGGGTGCTGCAACAAGACGCGACTTATTATCAAGAGCATAAGATCCTTCTGACTAAAGCTCTGAGGTGGACCCGTCAGGACCGTAATCCCAGCATGCTATTGCGCGGGTATAATCTGCGCCATGCCGAGGCCTGGTTAAAGACCGCTGAAAGCCGGACTCAGCATCGGCCCACAGCAATTCAAGCCGAGTTTGTTCGGGCCAGTTTAAACCATACGCAGCCCGACTCTTTAGACGTTTTTATATCCTATTCCCGGGCCGATGCTGATCTAGCGCGGCGCTTGAATGAGGCCCTGCAAATTCAAAATAAGACCACCTGGTTTGACCAAGAGAGTATTGCCTCCGGCGCTGACTTTCAGCAAGAGATCAACCGGGGCATTGAAATCTCAGACCATTTCCTGTTTATCCTCTCTCCCCGTGCAGTGCGATCGCCCTACTGCATCGAGGAGGTATCCTACGCCGCTAAGCTCAACAAGCGCATCGTTACGGTGCTGCACCACTCAGTGGATAGCGACGAGCTACCTCCCCAGTTGGCGAAGATACAGTGGATAGACTTTAGGTCCAGCAGTAGCTTTACCGCCAGCTTTAAAGAGCTCATCCGCACCCTGGACACGGATGTAGCCCACCTGCGAATGCACACCCGCCTGCTGACGCGAGCCATTGAGTGGAAGCAGGAAAATTTTGACCGTAGCCTGCTGCTGCGGGGCAAACCCCTGGCCCGGGCCCATCAGTGGCTGACGCAGGCAGAAGATAAATATCCGCCCCCTACGGAGCTGCACGTTGATTTCATCATTACCAGCCTTGGTCCGTCCTACTATCTGAGGGCTCAAGGTCCCAAAATCAAGTTTCGCTGGGTGGTTTTAATTGGCGTTATTGTCGCCCTTCTCGTAGAAGTGACTCGCCTGCTGGGATGGACTCAGGGGCTAGAACTCGCGGCGTATGACCAGCTTTTGCGCATGCGCCTCAGCGAGCCGCAGGATGATCGCCTTCTCATTGTTCAGGTCGATCAGAACAGCGTCCGCTGGCTGAAGGAGAGCATGATTGCGGGAAAATATCAGCCCGGGATTGGCACTATCCCCGACCGGGCGCTGGCCGATGCCATCGAGTACCTCAATGACAACGGGGCCCGGCTCATTGGCCTCCACGTTCACCGAGACTTTCCGGCAGGGCCCAACCTAACGCGGCAGTTTCAGCAACTCGATAACCTAATTGCTATCTGCTGGCACGGGGGCAATTCAGACAGCGGAATCACTCCTCCCGATGAGGTGCCCATAGCGCGGGTCGGCTTTGACGATCTGCTGAGTGATGAGAGCGGCGAAATTCGCCGGTACCTGCTGAAACGGGCCGCCAATCGGGACTTTTGCGAGACCCAAGACAGCTTTAGCCTGGCGCTGGCCCGGCGATACCTTGCCCAAGCGGGACTGAGCTATACCGACCCACAGGAGGAAAATCCCGATTTAAAGTTAGGTCAAGTCACAGTTCCTCAGCTCTATCGAGGCAACAGCGGCGGCTACCGGCGGCAGGTTGAAGGCCCTGATGGGACCGGCGGAACCTTCGGCGGGTACCAGGTTCTGATTAACTTTCGCCAGCATGAGGGGGATCCAAACCGATTCGCTCCCATTGTCACCTTAGAGGCCGTGTTAGAAGGCGAGGTTTCTCCTAGGCAGATTGCCGATCGCATTATCGTCATCGGTCTTTCAAACCAAAATGCGAGCTATTTTGATACGCCCTATGGCCGCATGCCCGCCATCGTCCTGCAGGGGCAGATGATTAGCCAGCTGATCAGCGCAGCGCTAGAGGGGCGATCGCTGATTTGGTCCTGGTCACCGGGGGGAGAGTGGCTGTGGATTTTAGGCTGGTCTTTAATGGGGGGACAGGCTCTATGGGGCTGCCGGCGGCTACGAGCGGGCTGTGCCGTGGCGGTAGGTAGCGCGCTGCTGCTGTTTGGCGTTTGCTATTTTGTGCTGGTTCAGTTCGGAGGCTGGATTCCGCTGGTGCCACCGGCGCTGGCGATGCTGGGCACTGGGCTGTGGGTCGGGCATCTGACGTCTCGCCTACGCCTGCGCAAGCTGGCTGAGACGAACCAAAGGCTACTGAGGATCAATCACAAAAGCGATCGCAATTCTATCCAAGATAACCTGACGCGACGTAAAGATTTTGCGTAAACCGATGCAGTCCCGATTCATTACGACTTAAATAAAGCTATGAAATGCTCTCTAATGCTTATAGTGGCGCTATGTTTTAGCGCTGTCCCTAGGGTTGCTACAGCGCAGACCGTGCTTCCAGACGAAGCTGATGCGGCCCGCTGCGCTAGGGCTTCGGCTTCGGAGAGTGCATCCCTCAATGGCTCGCCGGCCCGCGAGCTGGTGGAGAGCGCCAACCGGCATCTTGCCGCCGGGCGACTGGATCAGGCTCGCCGGGGGTTCAAAGCAGCAATCGACAGGGACGGGGCCTTAGCTGAGGCCCATTTTGGGCTGGGGCTGACCCTCACCCAGCTCGTCAATCGCGAGCAAATCCGCACCCAAGCGCCTCAGGACCAGCTTGCTCAGCGCGCAGCAGCGGCCTACGAGCGGGCGATCGCCCTCAGCCCCAGCGCCAGGGCATATCTAAACCTCGGGCAGATTTTGGCCTACCTGGGGCAGGACCAAAACGCCCGCCGCGCTTACACCTGCGCCAACGCCCTCCACCCACTAATCCGCAGGGTGGCTCAAGAGCCAGACGCCGTGGGCACCCGGGATCTAATCGACGCCGGGCGGTGGCTCCGGCGCCAAGGGCTGCGTGAAGAGGCGCTAGAGCTTTATAGTCTGGCCATTGAGAGCCCCCGCGACGACCAGGAGGTCAATCTGGCAGCAGCCTACAACGGCCGCGGCGTGGTTCTCTCGGAGCTAGACCGCGTTGATGCGGCGATCGCAGACTACGAGCGAGCGATCGCCCTCAGCCCGGCTCCGACGCCCTACGTGAATCTAGTCAACCTGCTCCAGTACGCCAACCGCCGCGACCAGCTTACCCAGGTCTACGCCGACCTAAAAGCCTTCCTATTGGAACAGCTCAACACCGTAGAACAGCCGCCCCAGCGCGAATATGGCGCAGACGGTGTTGTAGACTTTTTCCTCAACCGCGCCACGTTCTTATCGGAAAATCAGCCCTACTACGCCCTCTACATCGATCTGTTGATGAACTGGCACAACGACGAGCCCGAGGCCGGTTTCGATCAGATTGCGCTCCAGGTGAGCGAGCGGGCAAGGGCTCGGTCGCTGCTGGAAGTGCTGACAAAATCCAGCTACCAGCAGAGCCAAAACGATGCTGCCGTCGCGCCGGAGCTTATTCGGCGGGAGCGATCGCTGCAGGCGGAGATTTCGCGCAGCGAAGCTCGGTTTCAGCGCAGCACGCGGGCGCTAGAGGGGCTGCTGGTGGGGGCTGCGGCTGACCTAGAGCGCCAGCGGCAGCAGCTTTTGGATGAGGCCTCGGCAGCGGAGTCGGAGTACTTTGACCTCACGCAGCAGCGCAGCGCGGTGCTGGCCGATATTCGCAAAGTTGACCCAGACTATGCCAACATTCTCCAGCCTAAAGCGCTATCCGTTGAGGCAATTCAGCAACTGCTGCCTGAAGATGACGAGACTCTGGTGCTCCAGTACTGGCTGGGGGAAAATCGCAGCTACCTATGGGCCATCTCTCGCGACAGCTTCAGCAGCTACGAACTGCCCGATCGTCAAGCAATCGAAAGCCTGGCTCAGCAGGTCCACAGTTACCTCCAGGTTCCCAATCAGACGAGACGGGCCCTAAATCCAGCCGACCAGCTCAGCCGCTGGCTAATTGGCCCCATCGCCAATCAGCTCGATGACCAGCGCTTGGTGATTGTCGCTGACGGCGCCCTCCATTACCTGCCCTTCGGCGCCCTGCCAAACGAGCCCGTTCCTGAAGACGAGCGGGACGATTGGCCCGACCCGCTGCTCGCCAATCATGAGGTGGTCAACCTACCGTCGATGTCTGCCCTTTCCGCCCTACTCGGGCGTCAGCCTCAGCAGGGCGCAGATCTGAAGCTGGCGGCGATCGCCGATCCGGTCTTTGCTCGTGGCGATCGCCGCCTAAGCCGTCAAGCCTCCGGCGCTGAGGGACCGGCCCGCAGCCGAGATACCGTCAGCCGCCTGCTTGGCGCCCGGCAGGAGGCGGAGGAGATTATAGCAGAGGCAAAAGAAGCAGAGTTAGACACACTGGCTTGGATAGACTTCGACGCTAGCCGCGAAAACGTCCTCAGCGGCGCCCTGCAAAACTATGACATCATCCACTTTGCGACTCACGGGGTCCTCAACGACCAAGACCCCACCCAATCTGGCCTAGAACTCTCTCGGTTTAACCCAAACCAAGAGCCGCAAACTGGACTGCTGAGCTTCTCTGATATTTTCGGTATGAATCTCGCTGCGGATTTAGTCGTGCTCAGCGCCTGTGATACAGGGCGGGGACCGGTGCTCCAAGGGGAAGGCATTGTAGGGCTGACCCAAGCGTTTATGTACGCTGGGGCAGATAGCGTCATCGTTAGCCTTTGGCCCGTGGAAGACCAGGCCACGCGAGATCTGATGGTGCGCTTTTATGATGAGCTGCTAGACGATGGCCACGCCCCAGCGGAGGCGCTGCGTGCGGCTCAAATGGCTATGTTTAAGCGACAAGACAACGGCAATCCCTACTTCTGGGCCGCTTTCACCCTGCAGGGCCGCTGGGATCAGGTGTTTGAAGTTGATTGAAACCCGCTGAATATGATGCTATCAAAGTGAGGCCTCATCGCGGCTGCAGTACGAGGCTAGAGGGGCTTGGGCGATCGCCATCAGCGCCTCCTCCGCCGTAATCGTCTCCCCGGTCTCAGTCTGCAGACGGTCCTCATCTTCCAAATCTTCTAGAGCGTCGTCCACCTCAACATCGCCCTGAGTCAATAGGGGCGTCCAGTCTAAGGAGTCTTCGCTGCAGCTCAGTTCAGCGATGCCCGTCACCATGTCGTACCATAGGTCCGCCCGCGCGTAGCATTCAACGGCGCTGACCTTGGCGGCTTCGCCCCCGTTCGCTTCCCCCGCAGCAAGACATTCCGTTAGATCTTCATCAGGCAAAATCCGACGAACTGTGCTGTCGACCGAGCCTAGGACAGCGCTTGAGTCATTGCCCTCAACCTGGCAAACCACCTCTACATACCAGCGGTATTCTTCGCCTGCGGCTAAGGACACTGGCGCAGAAACGTGACTTATGCTGGGCTCCTCAGGAATTGAAAAGCTGCCCCGGTAAATTTCGTTGGCATCAGTAATATCTGTGAGGGTCAGGCTGATATAGAGATCACGTCCCTCCGCCACAATCGCTTGGCTGTAGGGTGAGTAGAACCAAAAAATGGGCTGATCTGAGAGAGTCAGAGCTTCTCGACTGCCCTTTGGGACCAGCGCCACAATGGGGAGGACAGGGCGCTGGATCAAACAGCCCCGCGCAGCGCCACCGGCAATCCGATTTCCAGGAGGACGGCTGTCTGGTCTAGGGGGATCGAAATAGTCCCTAACCCGCCCGACCAAGTCAGATAGAGGGTTAGCTTGAACTGGGGCAGCCCAGAATAGGGAGAACATGCTTAGCGCAGTCAATCCACACAGGATTGAGAGCAATCGCAGAGGGCGCTGCTTGGTTTGGGTTGCCATAGAGGAAATTACGTTAGGGGAGCAGGGTTTCTCCCCTATTATCTGCGAGTCCACTCAAATCCTCCACTTCAGACGTTACACTGCCTTCTGACACTAGCAAGCTCGCAGTTTGGAGCCCTAAATAGATAGATTGCTTCACCACGCTGACCTAGTTTCGCAGGGCTGGAGAGAGCCAGGCCGTCTCAGCGTCCAGATCATCGCTCCCACTAGGGACTAAGACATTGTCATCTGCTCGAACGGTCATTTCTCCCTCTCGCAAGGCCCGACGCCACGTTCGTCCTACTCGCCAGGCTTGAAACTTCGTCACCGTCCAGCGCGGGTTAGCGGTGTATCCGGCAAAGCCCGCCCGGAGGGCCGCGTGATGGGATATGGGAATTGACGTCTTGACAAAGGTGTTTTCATCAAGCTCGACTAGCTGAAATCTTGATTTCGCAGCGTCCGCCATGATTCACCTCACTGTGGCTGTATGGAGTTGATGGATGAGCTATCGTTTCGCGCTTCTCCGGTTTACGTGTATCTTACTAGGACTGGTTGAGAGACCGAGACAGCGTAAGCAGGGCGGTAATGGGCGCCCTAACAGTTACGTGTTCAGCCTTAGCAGCGGTCTATCCGTATCTTTTTCAGGGGAATTGAGCGGGCTAGGACTGGAGAATTTGATACGCGAAGTAGGTGGCCATGGGAATCACCGTTGCAGCGACCAAAAAGCCGACAACTAGAACGGTCGCATTCCCCTGATCGGTATCCTCTGCGGCTGTAAAGGTGCCTTCCACCTGAATCGAAGACTCGATTTCCGGTGGACCAGGATCAGGATTGCCCGACAGCACAGCCACTAGGCGATCGCTGGCGTCGAGCAGCGCTTGATTATACTTGTTGCCGTTCCGCAAGGGAGCCTGCATGGTCTCTTGGACGACGCTGTTGGCCATATCGGTCGGCAACAGGGTTTCAATGCCGGAGCCTGTGGCGATCGCAGTATTATTGGTCAGGCTATCCACCACCACCAGCGTTTGGTTTGCCTTAGCCTCAGGCGTAGGAAACCATTGATCAAATAGAGCCTCGGCAAAGCTGTCGACCGTTTCGCCGTAGTCAAGGCGACGAAGGGTGACAAATCTCACTTCATTTCCGGTCTGTTCGGCTAGCTCACCCAAGTCACGACTCAGCCGATTTTCGTTGATCCGGCTGATAATATCGGCGGTATCAATGACCCAGGTGGGCTGGCCAGAGGAGAGCGCTGGCATTTCGTAAACGCCAGTGGCCCGCGCCGGCAGCGCCCAGCAGTAAATCATTAGCGCTAAGAGGGCTGCAAAACAGGCAGGCAGGGGTGGAAGCCAGTGGCGTCTGGCAGGGATATGGAGCCTTAGCATAGGGAAAAGGAATTGGATCGCGTCGACAGTTTGCTGATATTATACGGCGTCCGTAGACTTACTTTTGACTGGCATAGTGCTAGAGCGTCCAGAGAAGGCGATGTACGCGCTCTATCACCAGCTGCACTGCCGAGCGGTAGAAGGCCGTATCAATCGTGCTCACCTCGTCAGAGGGCTGGTGGTAGTGTGGGTTACGAAACTCAGCCGTGTCCGTCAACATCACTGCGCCGATACCCGCTCGCCAGAACGGAACGTGGTCACTGCGCAGCAGATCTGGGGCTAAGGGGCCTAGGGTAGGAACCGTTAAAGTGAACACGGGCAAAGGCCCTGAAATATAGGTGCTGGGTTGGCGGGGATCTGGGGCAAATCCTTCAACGAGCAAAGGATGAGCGCGATCGCCCACTGCAGCCAGAAAGGTGCCGGTGGTCTGGGGCGGTGCTGGGATCCCTGCTGGGTAGCGCTGACAGCCCGGTTGCGTGCAGCGAAAGCCCAGCATCTCTAGAATGACGGCGCCGGCCACGTCGGGATAGGCCGCGACAAAGGCCTGACTGCCCCACAGTCCAGCCTCCTCTAAATCAAAGAAAACCAAGGTTAAGGGCTGGGGCAACGACAAGGGGCCCAGGATGCGGGCCGTTTCTATGGCGGCAATCACCCCAGTGGCGTTGTCATCTACACCGGGAGAATATTGGACCGTGTCGTAATGCGCCCCCAGAACGAGGGAGCCTGCCACTGGAGCGTCGGGTTGGGTCGCAATTAGGTTGACGCCTTGGGCGCCTGACTCTGCGGTGAACGGCTGCGGCGTCACAACCCAGCCGGAGTCTTCTAGGGATTGCGTGATGTCGCGCCTGGCCTGGGCCCGATCCCTCTGCTGGAATCGCTCGGTGCTCAAGCGCTGAAGCGCAAGCTGCAGGGCAGATTCATCTAGAACCGGCTCTAAGCTGGACTGGGCAGGCGGTGCAGTGGCCTCTAGTTCCCTTGGCCTATCGGCCTGGGTGACGAAATGCTCATTAGCAAAACGGGATAGCCCATCGAAGCGCTGCAGCAGTGCCATTCTATCGGTAAGGGCAACCCCATGGGCAATGACGGCGATGAAGCATACAAGCCCCAGCAAGAGCAAAACTGCACGGGTCGATCTCATTATTTTCGTCCAGCCGTCCTAAGGCTTGTGGCCGCTGAGGGAGTGAGCGCTATCTGGAGAGTCAGAGGCTATGTTAATTGCGGTATCACTCTCCGCTTCTGCCGATCTCAGGCTATTTCGAGCGGTTTCGCCGGGGGACGCTGAGCGCAGCCGCTCAGAAATCGCCTTGAAAGATTCACCAATTTGCTGCCGCAGCCACCAGCGGCGAAAGGCGCGATTATAGCTCTCTTCAGAGGATCGGTAGGTCTGCCAAGCTTGAATGCTGAGGACAATTGCCCAGCCCAGGGCAATGTAAAGCGCCCAGCTCAGTTGACGGGTCGCCAACAGATTGGACATCATCAGAAGGCTGCTGGCGATGGCGAATCGGCGCAGTCCTTTGATCCACTGCTGATGGCGATAGTGATCAAACGCCGCGCGAGCGTCCTGCTCCTCTTTCCAAACCAGCCACTCCTCTTCAGCAGCCAAAAAATTGGCGGGAGATATGTTGAGCTCCCGCGATATATCAATGAGCTGCGATCGCTCTAGGGGATCATTCTGCCCCTGACGCGCGCGGGCTCTCGCTAAAATCTGCTGAACCGCCACTTCGTCGTAGGTATTTGCCATGCCCATCTTCGCTAGAGTTAGCAGAACGCTGGTCTTATCGTAAACTTAGACGCTATGATTCCGTAGCACGATGAGCACTTACACCGTGACTGTACGCCGGTGTAAACCCATCACTGGCAGCTCAGCATTGGGCATACATTGAGGGCCACTCGTTGGCGTATGCTCCAAAACCAGTGAAATCAAGGGTCTGACTCTAATATAGCTCTATCCTAGTCAGGTATCATTCAGCAGTCTGTCGGCAGGACAACTTACACCTCACCATTTAAGCGCCTGATACGGCATTTTCTGCAGCGAACACCCTGCTTTCCAAAGTGGTTTTTGGTTTAAGATATGGGAGCTGAGGTTCAAAGTGGCAGTAGCTGAGAGAAGCGATGGCTGAAAGATATGTTGGCTGAAAGATATGTTGGCTAAAAGATGCAGCAGCCAGAGCTGCAGTCTGTTCATTCCCGTAGCAGGTTTAGGTCGCAAGCCAATTTTATGACTTCTGATTATGCCGCTTCTCGGGGCACTCGTTTCCGCGATCTGGCGGATTTAGCCATTGAAAGCGTTGAACAGGCACTAGGCGCTGAGGACTACGACTGTCTCACCGTGGAAGCAGTACAAGACGCCTTGGGGCGGTCGCGGGCGTCAATTTACCGCTACGCCAACACGACCACTGAAACGCTCAATCCACCCTTTGACCAGAAGCGGCTTAATCCGGAATTACGAAAGCACAAAGACGATCCGCTCCTGTTCCACCCGTCTGAGGTGGAGCGGTTCGCCAGAGATATTCTAGGCATCCAACAGGTCACTATCGAAGTCCAGGTGTCTGAGCCAACCGTTAACCAAAGTTTACTGCGGGAAATTCTTCAGGAACTCAAAGGCATCCGCCTCCTTCTAGAGGAGGATACGGCCTCCCCAACTTCACCTCAAAGCATCGTCGATGGCCAGCCCAATGGGTCGCCCTGAATCATCTATTACATCGTCCACCGAAGGAATCATCTACAGTTTCTTTGCTGTCTTTGAACCCATATTTAACCCCTAGCTAGCATGAATGCCCAGAATCAGTCAGACAAGCCTCCGCAACGAGGCTGCTGTGTTGGTAATTTTATCGGTGTCGCGATCGCCTTACTGACATGGGTCGTGCCCCTCACCGCAATAACCCTTACGTCTGCTGCAGGGGAAGCCTGGCAGCCTTCACAGAATTCAGTCTCTAGCGAATGAGCTGTGTGAGTTTTTTGTGAGGCTATGGAAAAATGGATGCGAGGACGCCACCGTCATCTCCTACAATGCTATCGAGGCTAAAGCCCTCAAGCACGATGACATTTGGAGATTATTGTGGATTTATCGCGTATTCCTCCGCAACCCAAGCCTGGGATCGTTAACGTTCTAATCGAAATTCCGGCAGGTAGCAAGAATAAGTACGAGTACGATAAGGATTTAGAAGCGCTAGCGCTAGACCGCGTTCTCTACGCATCTGTCCAGTACCCTTTTGATTACGGCTTTATTCCTAATACGCTGGCTGATGACGGCGATCCGTTAGACGGCCTCGTGATTATGGATCAGCCAACTTTTCCCGGCTGCGTCATCGCAGCGCGTCCGATTGGCATGCTAGAGATGATCGACGGGGGCGATCGCGACGAGAAGCTACTGTGTGTCCCCGACAAAGATCCACGCTACAGCCACGTTACCTCACTGCAGGATATCGCAGCGCATCGTCTCGCCGAGGTCTCTGAGTTTTTTGGCACCTATAAAAACCTAGAAAAAAAGGTGACTGAAATTTTGGGATGGAAAGACGTGGATGCGGTCAGCCAGTTGATTGATACTTGTATCAAAGCCCATCAAGCCTAGCTCAATTATTGGCGTCAACCTAGAAAAACTATGCCTAGTGCAAACTGCTGAGCCAGTCTGCGCTAGGCCTCTAATAGGCGGCGTGTAAAACGCATTGCAATGTGTAATTTGCTAGCCTTCTATTTCTGCATCAGCCTTACAGCCTATCTATTTTAACAAAGCTTAGACATTGATTTTAGGAATCGCCTAGAATACGATAGGGCGTATCAGTGGTATTAAGGGACATCTATTCTGCTAGCCTGAAGAGTCGATGGCGATCAGCAATTAGTTTCTTAGGGGTGCACTAGCGCATACGATTTTGTGAGCAGAGAAACCTCCGGACACGGTGGGTTCGTTAGGGAAGTTGTTTGAGAAGGCTAATGGAATGAGGCCCGTGGGCCACACTGTAGTAGTCCATCGTAACTCGCTCTTAGAATACGCTTTCCATCGAAGCTTCTCTGTTTACTACGTGCGTATCCTAGCTTCATCATGTAGGCTCCGGCGTTTAGGGTCACTGACCTACGTTATGGGCTAAGCATTCCCCTAAACTTTTAAAATACGCAACATGTTAGGTTCTGACGCGATCGTCAATCGTCTTCAAGTAAGCAGTGGCCGACAAAGTAAAGCTGTGGTTCAAGAGTTTACCGTTACTTTCTGGGGTGTGAGAGGCAGTATCCCCACACCAGGAATGAATACTGTTCGCTACGGTGGCAACACCGCCTGCGTCGAACTGAACGTAGCGGGAGAGAAACTGATCTTTGATGGTGGAACAGGTTTACGGGTGCTCGGCAAGCATCTGCAGCACGTAGATCCAGTCAACGCGCACATCTTTTTTACCCACACCCACTGGGATAGAATTCAAGGCTTTCCATTCTTTATCCCTGCGTTTCGCGACTCCAACTGTTTTCACATCTATGGTGCCACTGGCTTGACCGGAGCGTCTATCAAGCAGCGTCTGATGGACCAGATGATTCTGCCTCATTTTCCCGTCTCCCTACGGGCAATGGGAGCAGAGCTACACTTTCACAATATTGAAGCTGGCGCCACTATTCCCATTAAGGATATTTGTGTAGAAACGCTTCCGCTGAACCAGATGAACGGCGCTCTAGGCTATCGGATCAGTTGGCAAGACCTTTCCGTGGTCTACGCCACAGATACAGCCCAAATTCTTCAGCAGAAAGATAGCTTAGCCTACCTGGCTCATGATGCCGACCTACTGATCATTGACGCGGTATACCTCGATCATGCGTACTTTGACCCGATGCAGTCTGCAGCCTCCCGGACATTCGCCCAGTGGCAGGTCTGTGTTGAGGCAGCCCTAAGTGCAGGAGCCGGGCAAATTCTTGTGTTTCACCACGACCCGACCCACGAAGACGATTTCTTGGACTGTGTGGAAACCGAAATGCGGTCGACCTACTCGAATGTAAAGCTTGCTAGGGAGGGAATGAGCCTCAGCCTGCTCTAGCCGATGGGGATGGATCCGCCAATCTATTTGGGACGTCTCACAGACTAGCGCGAAATTGATCTACCATAGGCGCTGTGACTGCAGTCTCGGCGGGAAATTGAATTGGACAATCAGGATGGCTTGACGCTTTTCGGCGGCGCTCTATCGCACCTTAAGCAGCGTTTGGAGGGTGCAGTTCAGGACATTGGTCAAGATTTGACCGCAGTGTCCGATGGCGTCTCTTCTACCGTTGCCGATGCGGTAGCGGCAACCACTGAGCGAGCAATGCAATCTCTGGACTATACCGTCACTCAAGCAGAGGGCGTCACGAGCAGTATCGCTCAGGAGCTGTGGCGCACCATTGAAGCTGATTTTGAGGGGTGGCTTCAAGGCCATCCGCTACTGCTATGGCTCTTAATGCATCCGCTGATTACCCTTGGCCTTTCCTTTACGGTGGTTGTGCTGGTGTGGGGCCTCGTTCAGGCCATGGCGCAGCTTGCGCAGCGGGCTTGGATAGTGCTATTGAATGTTCCACTCTACCTAGCGCGACTAGCGCTGATGGGCCTAAACCGTTTTAGACACTGGACTACAGTTCAGATCGCCAATTGGTACCGGGCAGCGATCGCATCTCGCCCAAGTTCCCAGCTTGATGGGGCTGACGATGGCCAAGCTCAAGGGCGTCAGTCTCCTCAAGACTGCGATGCTGGAGCTGCCCGCGACGTCAGTCCTCACCCAGCTGAGCTAATGGCCGCTTTGGTAGCCGCTTCTAACGGCTCGGACCCTAGAACTGCTGCGGACTGGGCTGTCACGATAGAGTCCGCTTACGCAGGCCACCTATCCGCTCCCCTCGATTTGATTGAGATTCGGAAGACGCAGCCGCTTCAAGGGAGTAGCGATCGCGAATTAATTGAGGCGCTAAGGCGGTTGGAGCACTTGACACAGGCGCAGACTCGAACGCTTCAGCACTTGATCCAGCTGCTGGAAGCGCGGACGGCCTCGTAAACTACGTGACTTGGCTCCAGGATGCTTCGTTCAAGCTCCAAAAAGGTTCTAAGCAAAGTGGCCGACACTATATACTTGGAGACCTGAACCTAACCCACAGCTCAAATCTACATTTACAGAGCGACGCGCTCTGTCTAGTCCGTCATGTCTCCAATCTTGCTGATTGCAGCGCTTGTCATTTCCTTTTTCATTTTCACTTGGCTCATTCGCGTTGTGCGGGCAACCGTTAGCACAGCGATTACAATTGCCCTCATCGCTCTTGCCTTACAGCTTCTGTTTGGCATCGGCCCGCAGGATCTTTGGCGTCAGTTTGTCGCGCTTTGGCAGAGCCTACTAGGTCCGAGCTAATCGACCTGCGCTCTGAAATCAGAAACTTTACAATGAGGCATCACCTGCCAGCCGCTTGAGCACCTGCGCTATCTCCGGCGGAATCTGGCGCATAATTTTCCCTTTTTCTCGGTCGACGACTGCCAAAGAAACTTGGGCTGTGGCGTAAGCCTCCACGGCGATCATACCGGGGTCGAGGGGCTGAATCTTATAATCCCAGTTGAGCCGCACCCCGTCTAGGTTCTTCATCTGGGTTCTGACCAGGGCCGCTGCTCCTAAGGGGAGCGAGCAGTGGTAGCGAATTGACAGGTCAACCACCGGCAGATCGCACCCCAGGGCAACCAAATTAGTAAAATCGACCCCCAGCGATCGCAGATATTCCACCCGAGCCTCCTCCATCCAGGCGATGTAGCTCCCGTGCCAGGCAATTCCAGCGTAGTCTGTGTGGTGCGGCTGGACACGAATCGGATAGTCGAACCAGGCCTGTTCTGCCGCAGTGGACGCGGGTTGGATCGCATGGGCCGAGTGTTCGTTAGGAAGCTGGGGTCGCATAGCCGAAAATCCTTTTTGGTTCTAGGGGTTAAGTTCCCGATACAATGACGAATGCCGTATGATCGATTGAACATGTTCGACTGAACCTAATCGATCGAACGGAGAACACGCCTCTGTAGGTCCACCACGTTTGATGATGCAGGTTCTCCTGACCTATGATAGCTCTACGCTATGGCAGAGCTATGGCCGGCCACTAGCCATTGGCCACTAATTGAACTTCACGTAGGATGCGCTCACTGTGACTTCTAATCGAGCCAAGCTACAGGTGCTGATTGATACGCTTGATTCAGCGCTCGAAGATCCGTCAACGCCTGAGGCGAAGGCGCAGCTGCAGTCGGCGATCGCCCAAACCCGGCGCTACTTGGCCGATTTACAGCGCGAGGGAGCCGATTCACCCGAGGCCAGCGCTCAGGAAGTTCTGCAGGCGGTGGTCCAAGAGATGGGCTACCTGCGAACCAACATGATTCAGCCGCTGCGCGAGGAGATCACCCAGCTTCACGACGAGCGGAAGACCCTAGCGAACAGCGTTCGCCAGCTGCAGCAACAGCAGCAGCACATCAGAGAGTCTCAACAGCAGCAGATGCTCCGGGACTTTATGCAGTCCCTAATGGGTCGACTGCAGGATCAAATGACGACCCAGGTGGTGCAAGCGATTTCACTCATGCAGCCCCAGCTACCCACCGGCGGCGTGAATGGCGAGGAGTTCTCACAGCTGAGTCCAGCGGAGCAGGCCGAGCAGCTGCGGCTGCTCCAGGCAACCTCAAACGAGCTTATGCTCAAAATGGACGCCACGATGCGGGTTGTGTTCGACTCACTACAAACCACCGTCGACAGCTATCGAGACTCCCTAGGCCAGGGCCTTGAAAAAATGCATAGCCTCGGACAGCAGGGCGAAGCGCTGTTCACGGCCCTAGTAAACCGTCTAGCCAGTCAGCTCGGGCGCGAAGCCTCCCAATATCTGAGCCAATCGCTCCACGATGGGGAGTCGTTTCAGCTTGGGGGTACGGGGATCGGGGGAGACCGACTGCTGCCTACCGTTGGACCAGCCGCTTTTTCTGAGACGGGCAACGCGGCTAATGACACGCCTGGCGCTGGGACAGCGGCCGAGCTTCCCGAAGAAGCCCTATCCGCTGAGCAAATTGACCAGCTTCTGCGTCAAAACCTATCCCAGTCGTTGACAGAACCGAGTGTTGAGGCCGGCCCTGCGCCATCCCCACAGGAGGCCCCGCCCAGCCAGCAGACAGATAGCCCAGAAACAGACGAGCTGATTGACCAAATACTGCACGAGCTAGAGGCTGACATCGACGCCATTGGCAACAACCTCAATCTCAACCTAGACGAGGTTGACTTGGCCCCGCCCTCGCCTGAAGCCGATGAGGTCACGGCCGATGAGGTCACAGCCGATGACGATTTGGAGGCGATCGCCCTGTTTGAGCTGGCGGAAGATGGGGTGATAGTCCACGAGTCCGCCAATCTGAAAGCCCAGCCCCACGCGCAGACTGGGCCAGAGCCAGAGCCAGATAGCCCCGCCGAGGATGAGCGCAATAGGCCCACTCCAGAAGGCAGCGCCAGTCCAACCTCCAGCGCTGAAATCGCCGCATTCTACGCGGAGTTTCGGGCCGCAACCGAAATGGATTCTGACCAGACCGCTGATAGCCCCGCGGCAGAACCTGCGGCGGAGCCCACCGCGAAGAGAGCCATTGACGAGGAGAGCCGTAATCTAGCCCCTTCTACCGTAAAGGCTTCAGACGATTCGGGCGATTCGGGCAATTCGGGCAATTCAGACGCTCAGATAGACACCATCAGCCGCCTGTCCGATCTTATCGATCCGAACCTGCTGATTCAGATGGGGACTGAGGGTATTTCCGGCACAAATAGCTCATTTACCATGGCCTCTCTCGGAGAAGATCTGTTGGCCACCGGCAGAGATAGCGCCAAGCCATCCGTTGACCTCGACATCGACCTCGACCAGCTCACAGCCGATCTATCCCGCATTGAGGCCCGCGATGGAGGGATTTGGGAGGAATCTCTGACGGCCTCCGAACCCTTCGAGCCGCCGTTTCAATTGCCCCCTGATTCAGAAGCCCAGCAAGACAATCCTGACTTGGAGACCGTCGTACCCCCGCAAGCCTCTGCTCCCAGTGAAGCTCTTTTAGAAGATACGTCCCCAAAAGACGCGCTGCCAGAAGACGCCCTGCCAGAAGACGCCCTGCCAGAAGATTTAGCACGCCATGACGAGCTAGAGCCATTCCCCGATGAGGACTCGACAATCGACGAAATTGCGGCCCTATTTGCGGCCCTTGAGAACACTGAGGATGGCCCATCGGAGCGAGCTACCATCGCTCAGCAAACCCTCGCAGATTTGCTAAAGCCGGCCAGTGGGGGGAGCTTCTCAACCCCGCCAGACGACAGCGCCGATAGGGACGTGAACACCGAGCCAGAAGATGACGAAAAAAAAAAGTAGGTCCCATTAGCTGGACGATTCGAGGGGCAAACGATGCCAGCAGCAAGCGGGATGGGCTGCTGCTCCCTCCGGGACGACCGCTCTTTCCTGGGCTATCCAGCCTGTCCCAGCAGACCAGTCAAGCGGAGGCGCAGTCTTCTGAAAGGCCGTCTGGCCCGCCATCGCCCCCGGCTGAGGGCAGGCCCCAGTCGTGGTTCCTAGGGTTAGATATCGGCACGGTAGGCCTGTCCGCCGTGCTGCTCAACCCGCAAACCGGCCAGAGGGTGCCGCTGTTCTGGCAGCAGTCAGACGGAGGACCGCGCTGGCTGCGCTGGCCCATCGACATTGCTATTGATCCAAGCTGGCCCCAGACAACCGATGGTGCGCCGGCCCCTTCGGCAGAAGCCGCCATCTTGTGTCAGCTCAAGCCAGCCCTAGCGCTCCCGCTGCGGCGTGGTTTAGCCGGGACGCGAGACCACTCTCCCCTACTCGAACCGGTTTACAAGCCGCTGACCCAGATTCTAAGCACGCTCAAGCCGGAGGTCCCCGAAGCGGATCAACCGGACCCGTCAGACCTGCTTTGGCGCTGCTGCGGACTCGGTCTTGCGGCGGACCAATTTGAAAGGGCAATGGCAAACCTGCTGGGCGTTGGGGTCAGCTATCCAGGGGGATGGTCCAGTCAGTATCAGACCAATCTTCAGAACGCCATTTTGGGCGGTGGGCTAGTGTCAGAGCCCAGCAAAATTCACTTTATTGAAGAAACGACCGCCGCCGTTCTCGCTTGTCTGCGGTCTGGCGATGACGACGATAGACCGGAGCAATTTAGCTCCCCTACCGATGGCCTGCCCCGTCCGCCGCTGCACGCCGTTGACCCCGAGGGCCTAGCCTTTGCAATTAGCGCTGGCGCCAGCACTACCGAGGTGGCCTTGGTAGACTTAGCGGCCTTAGTCCGTAATCCTCGGGCGGCAGCCTCATCTCAAAGCTTTGCCTACGGCGGACAAGGCCTCGACCAGGATATTCTCTACTACATCCTCTACCCCCAGCTTCAGGCCTCCCCCCTGGCGGAAATTGAGCAGCTATTGGGGATTCTGCAGCTTGACAGCTTGGCTCAACCGCAGCTGGGTCAGCCCGACAGCGACAAGCGACGGCGACTCCACCTGCGGCTGTGCAGCTCAGCGCCAGGCCGGCAGCTGCTAGCGATCGCTCAGCGGATTAAACACGAGCTGCAGGTGCAGCCCCGCGTGACCTATACCCTCGCCCAGCACCGAGGCCAAGTGACCCAGGACGAACTGGGCCACCAAATTCTGCTGCCCTACATCCGCACCCTCAACCACCAGACTCAGTCCTTATTCCGTTCGACGGCTGTTTCGCCGCGAGCCGTCTCCCACGTGATTTGCTCCGGCGGAATTGCCTCAATGCGGGTGGTAGAGCTGTGGGCGCGGCGCTGCTTTACGGAGGCCGAGCTGCTGCGATCGCCTACCGTGGCGGCCCTGGATGCGGAGGTCGACCTGCCCGCGTCGGCTTGGTTGGGCAGTCAGGTGGGCTATGGCCTCGCCAGCTTGCCCCTCGTCATCCCAGACTTAGGGTCACCGTGACGGTGGTCCCCCGCTCCGCTGCGGATTGAATCTTGAGGGTGCCGCCGTGGGCTTCGATGATGCGCTTCGTGATGGCCAGGCCTAACCCATTGCCTGAGGACTTGGTGGTGAAGAAGGGCTGGGTAAGCTTTGGCAGCACATCGGGGGGAATGGGATCGCCGCTGTTGTGCACCTGAACCACGGCTTGCCCCAAGGTGACCTCAATCCGCCAGGTCACGGTCGAGCCGGAAGGGCTGGCCTCACAGGCGTTGGTCACCAGGTTAATAAACACTTGCTTGAGCTTATCGCGATCGCCCGGTACAACAGCGGAAGTCTCTAAGGTGGTGACCAGGTCAATACGCCGGTCCTGGGCCGCAGGCTGGGGCTGTAGGCTGTCCCGAATCTCCTGGCACAGCGCCACCAAGTCCACAGGCACTGCCTCAAGCTGGGGCTCCTTGGCGTACATCAGAATCTCATTAAGCAACCGCTGCAGCCGCTCAGACTCCTCCAGCGCCAAGTCCAGCCGGAGCTGCGCCCGCTCGGGCAGGTCCAGCCGCTTAAAGGAGCCGAGCCCCATCATTACCGTGGTCAAGGGGTTACGCACTTCATGCACAATCATGGAAGAGAGTTCACCAATTTCCGCCAGCCGAGCGATCGCCGCCTCGGCCTGCTTTCGCTCCGTCACGTCCCGCGCCAGCGCCAGAATGAGCTGCCGCCCCCCAAACTGAATCAGACCCAGCCGCACCTCAACCGGAAATAGGGTCCCATCCCGCCGTCGATGCGCGCCCTCTAAGGTTATGGGCCGCCCCGGAGAGAGACGCTGCCACAGCTGAGCCACATCCTCTGCCGTCAGGTTCATCTGCACGTCCGGGACTGACAGCTGCAGCAATTCCTGACGGGCGTACCCCAAATTGAAGCAGGCCTGCTGGTTGACATCGACGAAGTGCCCGTTGTGGTCAACAACGAACAGGGCATCCACCGCCTGGGCAATCAGGGCCCGGAATCGATTCTCACTTTCCCGCAGCGCCTCCTCGGCCTGCTTCCGCTCGGTGATATCGTTGATCACAGACAACATGCAGACCTGGCCATCAAGGGTAATTTGCTCTGCCGAGTAGAGCGCCGTGCGAATTTGCCCCTCCGCGGTCCGAAACTGACATTCCCGGTTGCGCAACATCCCGTCCCGCTGCAGTGCTGTCGTCATGGCAACGCGATCGCTAGGGCTGAGCCAAAACCCCAGCTCTTCCGTCGTGCGGCCAATGGCCTCCTCGTGGGTCAGCCCTACCACCCGCAAGAATGTCTCATTCACCTCCAGCAGCCGTCCGTCTGAAAGCGTGCTGATTACAACGGCGTCTGGGCTAGAGCAAAAGGCCTTGGAAAACTTCTCCTCAGAAATTCGCAGCTCGTCTTCCATTTGCTGACGATGGGCGATCGCTTCGGCAATTTGGTTCACCATCTGCACAAACGCCGCCATTACTTCCCCCAGCTCGTCCCGGCGCTGGGGATTGACGGAAGGGAGCGGCGGCACCACCACGGCTTTTTGATCCTGGCTGAGGGCCTGCCCCACCCGCCGCAGATCTCGCCGTAGTCCAATAATGGGATGAATTAAGAGCCGGTTGAGCACAAACATCGTTGCGATGGTGACAAAAATGGAAATGATGACAACTAAACCAGCAATGCGAGCAATGAATTCTAGAAACTCGCTGCGAATGTCAGCGTCATGGCGAATCACCACAAGATAGCTGTCGTCTAGCGGCGGCATCTCCCAAACCGCGTCGTAGCGCCCCAGACGCCGGTTCAATTGCTCGGTGCGCCCTCGGTCAATCTGCGCAAAGGTCAAGCGGGGGGGCTCCCCAAAATCGTCTACCAGTTCACCCGTCGTGCGATATAGCGCCCCGCCTAAGATCACGTCATCTTGGGCCTCGCGGAGCACCTTCAGAATAGCGGCATCCTCCTCAGCCGACGTTGCCTCCAGCAAGCCCGACACCCGCGCCGCCGATATCATTGTCAAGTAATGCAGCAGCTCTCGCTCTCGCCGAAAGACGGAGGGGATAAGGATAATAACCTCAATCACAACAATACTGGCGAATACCCACAGCACGATTCGCCGTGACAGTCGGGCGTTGAAGAGCGCTGACAAGCGACGCGCCATGCAGACACCTCCCAAAGAGCTTTTCCCTAGAATAGCGCCAGCGCGCCCACAGCCAGTACATATGGCCAGTACATAGGACTAATGCAGTAGTATGATTTGGGCTAAATGCGGGAGGACGACAGGTATGACATTGTCTAGAGCTGAGGCGAAACGGCTGCTGGAGCGGCTCATTTTCGACGAGGGCACGCCCCAGCAGTGGGCTGAGGACGTGTGGGGGCTAAGCCCGCTGCTAGGGGACAGCGCCGCCAAGCTTTTAGAGGTGTATGACGCCTTGATTGAATGCTGCCCCGAGGAGAAGCTCGAAAATCTGCTGCAGTCGTTCTACCGAGAACAGGTTTAGCGGTGCGATCGCTCTACGATAAGGTAGCCTCCGGAGATATTGAGTCTGTTACCGTGAATACGTAATATTCCTGTAGAGTGATAGGCAGCTCAAAACTCCCCCAGCAATAAGGAAAGATAATTTCAGATGGCAAATTCCCAATCCGGCCTCGATCAGCGGCAAGCGGTCAAGGCCATGCGAGCAAGCGCAAAGCAGGTCCTCTCTGACGGTGGCCTTCAAGTTTCGACCCGTCGCGGCAACCGGGAACTTGACTACGTGCTGAAGCGTATCTCTCAACAGGCGAGCCAGACCCGAGAGCAGGCCGATGCCACCGGAAAGCAGTTGGGTGAGCTCATCCTAGAGGCGTCTAAATCACGGGGTAGGACCCATCTCGACGCAGGCGTAATTCAGCAGCTTGTGGTTCAAAAGAAGATTCCGTCCCTAGCCAGCGCTGCTGAGGCCCCTCCCAGCCCATCGCCAGAGCCGCCTACTGCCGCTGCTTCGCAGGCAGCCCCTCCCGCTGCTCCCGGCTCGGCCTCCGCTCCTGAGGATGCCGTGACGACCCTAGCGGCTGACGCTGAACCGGCGGTGGTTGAAACCGAGTCCGAAGCAGCGGTTGATTCTGCCACTGAGGCCGAGGCGGCGGCAGATGTTTCAGAGGCCGCCGCTGAAGCGGATGAGCCTGAAGTAGATGAACCCGAAGCAGCGGCTGAACCGAAAGCCGACGAGCCTGAAGCCAACGAGCCCGAAGCCGACGAGCCTGAACCGGAAGCGGCTGAACCAGACGAGCCTGAAGCAGCTAAACCGGAAGCCGACGAGCCCGAGCCGGCGGTAGCCGAAGCTGACTCAGCGGAATCTGAAGCTTCTGCAGAGGTACCGGATGAGCCTGAGGTTGCCGAACCCGTCGCTGAGGCTGAACCTGAAGCAGCTGAGCCCGAAGCAGCCGAAGAGGCTGATGAGCCTGAAGACGCAAATAAACCAGAAGACGCTGACGACGAAACCTAGTTGCGGTAGGTTGGGGTTAGCATCAGCGTAACCCCACGCTAGCAAGGGTTTTGTTGGGTTTCCTAACGTCCTAGCGCAGCCTTAGCGTAGCCATACCCATAGGATTATTGCCCGCAGGGCTTGGCATCTCAGGAGTCATCGGTGTCGCTTGAGGTGCCATTGGTGAGACTTCAGATGTCGCTGGTCTCGTTTAAAGCGTCAGCGATCGCACTTTAGGTGTCGCTGGTGTCGTATTTTGTGTCAGCGATGAGACTTTGAGTGTTGTCGATGGCGTCTGAAGTGCCATTTGCGACATCTGAAGTGCGGTTGGTCGTACTTGAAGTGCCATAGATGAAGCGTGAGGCGTTACCGATAGTACATCAGGTGCGATTGGTGGAAGTCGTAGGGTCATTCTTGGCGCGACTCAAGATCCCATATTTGAATTATCCCTATTTGAATTATCCCTTCCTCTTGATCATCAGTGGTACTGTAGGTCGCCAGATAGCGGCCGTCGGGGCTAAAGCGTATGTCTTCGACCCGATCTTCGTAGGAGATACGGGCTACCTCTTGGTTGGCTTCGATATCCAATACCCGCGCCGTCGTCTCCAATGTATTGGATGCCCTGTAGGTAGGCCACTGATCTATACCAGCCGTTGCCACATAGCGGTTATTGGGGCCGAAGCGCACATCTAGGACATGCTCCCCATGGGTAATGTGTGCCACTGCTTGATTCGCTTCAAGGTCCCAGACCTGTGCTGTTGCATCGCTGCTAACGGTAACCAGGTAGCGACTGTTGGGGCTAAAGCGTGCCGCCGCCTGGTATGGCTCGTGGGCAATGCGAGCAGCCTCTCGGTTAGCCTCAAGATCCCAGACCTGCGCTGTTCCTCCGTTTCGGACTGTTGCCATCACGTAGCGGCCATTGGGGCTAAAGCGCACGTCAAAGCTCCATCCCCTAGAAATAGATTCCTCATCCCCATGGACAAAGTGGACCATCGCTTGGCCGGTCTCGATATTCCATACCTGTGGGATAGTCTCGTTAGCGCTAATTGCCAAGTGGCGGCCGTCGGGGTTAAAGCGCGCATCGCGCATTAGCACTGTCTCATTACCAAAGCGGGCTACTTCCTGGGCGGTCTCGATATCCCACACTCGCGCGGTTGCATTCTCACTAGTGGTTGCCAAATAGCGACCGTCAGGGCTGAATCGCGCACTATTCATATATTCACCGTGTGTAAAGTGTACGACTTCTTGGTTGGTCTCGATGTTCCATACCCGTGCCGCATTGTCGCTACCCGCGGTCGCTAGATAGAGGCTATCAGGGCTGAATTGCACGTCATAAATCTCCCATCCATGGGCGAAGCGGGCCACCTCTTGGTTAGCCTCAATATCCCACACCTGCACTGTCTCGTCATCACTGGCGGCTGCCAAGTAGCGACCATTTGGGCTGAAGCTAAAGTGCCTACTGGATCTCCACGGTTCCAGAGTAATGCGTTGTCTTTCTTGGTTGGCCTCGATTTCCCATAACGCTGCACCCTCCCTACTGAGCATTACGAGATAGCGGCTGTCAGGGCTAAAGCGCAGGTCATATAAATCGTTATGGTCAATGCGCGCTATTTCGAGCGGTGTTGCCGGCTGAGTATCGCCTTGAACGTCCCTGATGGTGGGTGACTCTGGCTCGCCCTGCTCACTTGGCGGCAGCGTCCCCGTCTGCATATCCAGCTCTTCAAACCAGGTTTCGTTGTCCTCACAGCTTTCAAAGACATCAACAGACGCGTTTTCGTCATCGCTAGACGCGTCTTCGCCATCAATCGTGATGCTAATACGGTCAGAAGTACTAGAGTCTTCCGAGCGGTCCCTAGACTGTGCCGCCTCAGACATCGCTAACAACCGCTCTATCGCCTCAGGCGGGTAGGCGCACAGTAAGTATGACGCTTCTACGTCAGGCTCCTGAGGCGTCGCAAAAGTATAGTCAACGATGCAGTTTTCGCCTTCATAGCCTCGAATATTCACTCGGTTGATGAGGTCAATGCCAAACGCTGCCGGCAGAGAGGGTATGCGATGCGTACTCGGGGTACAGGTTTCCAGCGCTGAATTTAAGGCTTCAGCAATAGCTTGATCGTCTTGAGCGTTAACCTGCGGAAAGCTGAGCAGGAACGCGGCGATTGACGTCGCGCTAGCGATGAATTTGACTCGTCGACGCACTGTACCTCCTTACATTTCAGGTCAAAGATTGACCCAATTATTAAACCTCTAATGCATATTAATACAGACCGTCGATAAAAAACCGTCTGGGATTTCACTTGGCTGCAATGGTTCAACAATAGGAAGCGATCGCTCCGCTATCGAATGCGATGCCCTAACTTTGTGATGCGGCGGCGCTACTCTCGAATGCGGCAGCCCCGCTATCGAATGCGATGCCCCAACTTCGCAATGCGACGTCGCCACTGTCGAATGCGATGCCCCAATTTTGTGATGCGACGGTGCCAGTTTAAATATCACAGCGCTACTTTAGATTTGAAGCTGTCGCATTCGAGATGTCCTGCGTCAGGGTCAAGTGCCTACTGGCTACGTCGCTACAGCTCAAAAGGACACAGATCTAGAATCGTGCAGCGATAGAGGTAGAACTAAAGGTCAAATCACTCAAACAATCTAGCGGTAGCGAGCCGCCATATCCCCTCAGAAAGGTAAAGTGGCAAGGCAGGGATAGTGGGATCTGGCCATGATGTTAGAAGCCGCTATTTTTGGACATCAAGCCAGGTTTGGCTCAAGCGTCTGAGGCGGCGTTCAAAATCCCATCGTCCATAATAACCCCATCGCTGACCACTGTTCCCATGACCTTCAGCACCCCGGGCCATACCCCTTGAACGATCCGTTTTCTCCTAACCCCAATGCTTGGCTCGACTGGCTGGCCGTCTGCGGCTATATCGGCTTCATGCTGTTTGTCGGGTGGCAGGTGCTAACGCGACGTTGACGCTCTGATGCTACTTGAATCGCCCTTAGAGCAGCCCCAACAGCTTACGCAGTCGTTTTTGCAGGGGTGGGGTAATAATGCGATCGCCCCGCTCTAGCTTCCCAACGTAGTCGGCGCTCACCCCCAGGAAGCCGCCTAGCTCTTTGCGGCTCCAGCCCCGGTTTAATCGGCCTTCCCGCACCTCATCTGCGGTGATCTCGCGCGAGGGGAGGGCAGGCTGGGGACGCCGCGATCGCAGCTTCTGCGGGGATTTGACTTGGGCGAGCAGCTGCGGAATGGGCTGCGGGGGACGAATAACCAAATGGGCCTGTAGCAGCCGCTCGATGATCTTGACGCGCCGCCAATCTGAAGGACGCCGGGCCTTGCTGTTGGGCTGCAGCCACTCGGGATAGGTTTGGTCGTCGTACTCAATTTGCCAGCCGAGGCTCACCAGCAGCGTTAAGGCCCGGTTCCAGCGATTCTTCAGGTCCCGGGCTTTATACTTGTCATCTAAAGCCCGGCTGATCTCCGCAGCGGGCATCACCTCTTTGAGCAGGTTCACCACCTGGTACTCATAGGGATTCTGGTTGTGGACCCTTACCCGCGCATCGAGGGTGAGCTGAATCGCCAGCCGCAGAGCCATCTCGTGATGGTAAGGGTCAATTTGCAGGATATCCCGCGCTAGATAGCCGAACTGATGCAAGGCGGCCTTCGCTTTTTGACCCGCTCGGTTGAGGAAGTGCTTGGTCCACAGCCCCGGCGTCACGGTAATGTAAACCTCCTCTGGCCGTTCGATCTTCCCCGTTACCCAGTCAATCTGTCCGTGGGGGTCCACCAGCACGTCCCACATGCGGCCCACTGGAGTGCTGGCGTCAACGCGCCGCTTGCCCCGTCCTTCAATCCACACCGACTTCACGAGAAGGCAAGACAGCGCATGGGCAGCGCTGGCGATGGTATTGCGCTTCTCGGGCAGGCTTGTGTTGTGGTTGCGGTCCCAGCCTAAGAGCTGCACAATATCGGTGGCCTTAAGGCGAAAGGTGCTGTTCCACGGCTCGTCCTGGTCCATGGCCCGAGCGGCAAAAATCATCTGCAGCTTGACGGTGTCGAAGCCAAATTTATTGATGATTTGCTCTGCCGCCTCCCAAGGCAGCAGAGCAATATCTCCGGGGTTGGTAATGTAGTGCTCAATGGTGTTAGCAGGGTTAGACTTGCTGCGATACTGGAACACCGCTAAATCATCGTTCCGTTGCCAAAGGTCGGGGCGGAGCTGGGCCTGGATGCTGCTGGCGATGGGAATTGATGTGGGGATGGGGGCAGCGCGGGGCAGGTCGAGCAGGTCATCTAGGGTCGCCTCCGGTCGTAGCTTTAGACCCATCAGCGCCTCAAGCCGCGTTAGGGAACAGTTGGGCAGATTGAGGCTGTCAATAATCATCTGAATGATGTCTCTGGCATAAATCTGCCCTAGGAGATCAATCTTGGCGGACAGGCGATCGCCATTGTGCTGTAGGTAGGGCCGAATCACCGCTGCTGAGTCTGCGTCGAGTTGGGCAAGGCCTAAATCATCCATAGCCCAAGCCACCAAGTGGGCTCCAAAAAATTGGGCAAAGGCCCGCTTAAATCGGGGATGCTCAAAGAAGCTGGTAAGGGATTCGCCAAGATAGGCCTGCACAGCCTCATCGTCGATGACAATATCGAGCTGTGGGCTGCCCTGGGACTTGGCGGACTGCAGGTTAAAGTGGGGCTGGTCGAGGTTGACGGCACTGACGCCTTCAGCGGCGATCGCCTCTGCAACCTTTTGCCTGTAGAGCGCAACCACGTGCTGAAAGAGCTGCTGGGTGATGGCCTGGGCAAATAGCGGGCTGCGCTGTAGCCGGTTAATGAGCTGGTCAAGGTCTGCGGATGTGATGACCTGGTTAACAACCGTATCCCACGACTGACCTGGGGTAGGGCTATTGATACCGCCAATACCCGTCGCAGCGGTTTGAGGGTTTGTATTGGCCTCAGCATCAGACTGCAGCTGCAGCTGAATCACTGTCTCAGACGAGGATTGGGAGCTATCCTCTGGGCGATCGCAAGGGTTTCTCCGGCACTTGCTCCCGACTATCCTTTGCTGCTGCAGCGCCGCACGTCCCATGGCCTTACCTCTATCCGTAGACCAATTCTAGCGGAAATAGGCCCGGGCCGCGCTACCGGTAGCGTAAATCTGCTTGCTGATATTTTTAGCTATGGGGACCAATCAGTTGTACAGGCCTTGAATCCAATTCCACTCGGCAGCTAGCCCCTCTCGCAGAGAAACCTTGGGCTGATAACCTAAAATCTGCTGAGCCTTCGTAATATCTGCCGCAGTGTGACGGGCGTCTCCCCGGGCCTGCTCGATGTGCTCCCGCTTAATAGTGCGACCGCTTACCGCTTCCATCGTGTCAATTACTTCCATCAGCCCAACGCGGCTGCCGCCGCCGATGTTAAACACCTGACCAGCCGCGTCGGCCACCTGACCAGCCGCAAGATTGGCGGCGATCGCATCTTCAATAAAAGTGTAATCCCGCGTTTGCTGACCGTCACCGTAAATAGTGATGGGCTGGTCTGTCAGGGCCGCCTTAAAGAATTTGTGGAAGGCCATATCGGGGCGCTGGCGAGGGCCGTAGACGGTGAAGTAGCGCAGGGCAACGGTTGGAACCTGAAAATTTTGGTGGTAAAGCTGACAAAGCTGTTCGCCAGCAAGTTTGGTAATGCCGTAGGGCGAAACGGGCTGAGGGCAGATGGTCTCTTGAGTCGGGAGCGTTGCTGCGTTCCCGTAAATTGACGAAGATGACGCATAAACGAATTGCTGGAGACGAGCGCTTTTAGCAGCTTCTAGTAGGATTTGCGTCGCGTTGATGTTTTGCTCAGTGTAATTGCGAAATCCCTCGCCCCAGCTTGACCGGACGCCGGCCTGGGCCGCTTGGTGATAGACCACATCGACATCGGCCAGCAGCTCTGGCCAGTTGAGCGCCTGAATATCGCTCTCGATCAGCTTAAAGCTGCTGGCTTTTTCTAGGTCCAGGACGTTTTGGCGTTTCAACTGAGGATTGTAGTAGGCGTTGAATTGATCGACCCCGATTACGCTGTGCCCTTGCTCTAGTAAGGCTTGGGCTAGGTGAGAGCCAATGAAGCCAGCGACTCCGGTTACAACAACGGTTACCATAACAATCCTCGTTACTCTAAAAACCAAAAGTATAAAATGCCGAGCACGCCTACGGCTAAACCCGAAGGGGCGATCGGCGTGACCTAATCCGCTGAATCAGGCACTGACGTAGACTTTATCGTAGTAAGCCCGATACTCCTCTGAGAGCAGGGGTTTCCACCAGCTCTCGTGGCTCAGGTACCACTCGATGGTGCGGCGCAAGCCGTTGTCTACCGTTTCCTGAGGCGTCCAGCCTAGCTCGGTTTTGATCTTTGTGGCGTCGATGGCGTAGCGGCGATCGTGACCAGGGCGATCTTTAACAAAGGTAATCAGGTCTTGAGAAGGATGCACCGGCAGATCGGGGGCCAGCTCATCCATAAGCTGACAGAGCTTATGGACTAAGTCGATATTCTTGACCTCATTGTTGCCGCCGACGTTGTAAGTTTCCCCGGGGGTGCCCTTGTGGATTACCGTGTCCAAGGCGCTGCAGTGATCACCCACGTAGAGCCAGTCCCGCACATTTTGCCCGTCGCCGTAAACCGGCAGGGGTTTGCCCAAGAGAATGTTGATGCACATCAGGGGAATCAGCTTTTCGGGATAGTGGTAGGGCCCATAGTTGTTGGAGCAGTTCGTAATCAGGGTGGGCATGTGGTAGGTGTGGAAGTAAGCCCGCACCAGGTGATCGCTGCCTGCTTTAGAAGCCGAATAGGGGCTGTTGGGCGTGTAGGGGGTGGTCTCGGTGAAGGCGGGATCATTGGGGCCGAGGGAGCCGTAGACCTCGTCGGTGGAGACGTGCAAGAAGCGGTAGTCCTGAGGTTTGCCCTGATTCATCCAGTATTGGCGAAAGGCCTCTAGCAGGGTGAAGGTGCCAACGACGTTGGTCTGTACAAACGCACCGGGCCCCAGAATAGAGCGGTCCACGTGGGACTCTGCGGCAAAGTGGGCAACGGTGTCAATCGCCTCTTCAGTGAGCAGCGCATCGACAAGGGCGCGATCGCAAATGTCGCCTTGAACAAAGCGCAGGTTGGGGTTATCTTCCAGGTCGGATAGGTTGGCGCGGTTACCGGCGTAGGTGAGGGCGTCAAGCACGACAACGCGATCGCTGGGGTACTGGGCGCACCAGTGATGAACAAAGTTAGAGCCGATGAAGCCTGCACCGCCCGTGATGATGATGCGGCGGGATTTGCGTGTGGATTGTGTCATTGATAGTCCTCTACACCAGCTCAACTTGGGAGTCGTCACCAATCATGAAGCGCAGGGCGCGGGGTCTCTGGGGCGCTTCTGTCAGCTTCGCGCGCTGGCCAATGAGGCTATCTACAATGCGCTGATGAATGCCAGCTACCTTAGCGCCGTGAAGCAGAACGCTGTGCTCTAAGTCCGCCTCGATCAGGCAGCTTTCGTCGGCAATGCTGCTGTAGGGGCCGATGAAGCAATTTTCTAGATGGCAGTTCTCGCCGATGACCACGGGGCCGCGCACCGTGCAATTAATCAGCTTAGAGTTTTGACCGATTTTAACGCGGCCAATCACCTGGCTGGCTTCGTCCACGTCGCCCAGGTTGTCCGCCACTAGGCAGGTATCCAGGATAATGCGGTTGGCCTCCAGGAGATCGTCTTTCTTTCCAGTATCCAACCACCAGCCGTGAAGCTCCACGGATTCCACAGACTGCTGCCGCTCAATCAAATTTTGAATGGCGTCGGTAATTTCTAGCTCGCCCCGCGCCGAGGGCTGGATCTGGCTGATGGAGTTGTGTACCTCGGGGGAGAATAGGTATACGCCCACTAGCGCTAGGTCAGAGGGGGGAACTTTGGGCTTCTCCACCAAGCGAAGAATGCGTCCGTTTTCGTCTACCTCAGCCACACCAAATGCGGTGGGGTTGGGGACGCGGCGCAGCAGGGTTAGGGCGTCGAGCTGGCGCTCCTTAAACTTGGCGCAGAAGTCGTGTAGGCTACCCTCAATCAGGTTGTCGCCTAGGTACATGACGAAGGGGGTGTCACCCAAAAATGGCTGCGAGATTTTGACGGCGTGGGCCAGGCCAGCGGGCTCATCCTGCAGGATGTAGGTGATCTTAGCGCCAAAGCGATCGCCGTTGCCGGTTTTTGCCTTGATCTCGCCGCCAGTTTCAGGACTGATGACGATGCCGATATCGGTAATGCCTGCGGCAACGATGGACTCGATACCGTACCAGAGGATAGGCTTGTTGGCTACAGGGACGAGCTGCTTAGCGCCAGTGTAGGTCAGAGGACGCAGACGAGTTCCCCGACCTCCTGAGAGGATGAGTGCTTTCATAGTAGTAGCGATAGTTATGAGGTATAGAATTCTACGAGCATTTGCCGAAGACTGTGCCGCCAGTGGGGCGGCGTGCCAATGAGACCAGCAATCTTCTGTCCAGATAACACCGAGTAGGCGGGCCTTTCAGTGGGTGTGGGCCACTCCGCTGTCGTAATGGGGACAACTCGCTTGATTTGTAGTGGTGCCCCCTGGGTCTTGGCCTCCTCAAAAATAGCAACGGCAAAGTCATACCAGCTTGCCACGCCGCTGTTGGTGAAATGGTAAATACCAGGACTAACCGGCTGATCGGAGGCATTGCGCTGGAGCAGTTGGGCGATCGCGGCAGCGATATCCCCGGCCCAGGTTGGCGTTCCGACCTGATCGGCCACAACTTTCACCTCATCGCGCTCTGCTCCCAGTCTCAGCATAGTTTTGGCGAAGTTGCCTTTGCCTTTGGCGCCGTAGACCCAGGCGGTACGCAGAATGATGTGATTGTCGCAGGATTGGCGAACTCCGTCTTCCCCAAGCAGCTTAGACCTACCGTATGCGCCCAGGGGCTGGGGCAAATCATTTTCCCGGTAGGGTGAGCTAGTTTTGCCGTTGAAGACGTAGTCCGTTGAGATGTGCACTAAGGTGCTGCCCAAACGCTGGCTCTCTTCTGCCATCACCGCTGGGGCAATGGCGTTCACCGCGTTGGCAAGCTCCACTTCCGATTCCGCTTTGTCCACTGCGGTGTAGGCAGCGGCGTTGACGAGGATATTAGGCTGGGCGGCTCGAATGGCCTCGCGCAACGCGTCGACGTTAGTGAGATCGAGTTCCTGGCGTCCCAGGGCGGTGATATCGCCAACCCCGGCTAGCGATCGCCACAGCTCTTGGCCGACCTGGCCGTTACACCCAATCAGTAAAACATTGGTCATGGGTATACCTCAGCACTTTTAAAGGATTGACCGGCCATGTCCTTTTTCGATAAAACTGGGTCTTCCGATAGAGGCCAGCGAATGTCTACATCAGGATCGTTCCATAGTATGGAGCGCTCGTGCTGAGGGGCATAGAAGTCGGTTGCTTTGTACAGCACCTCGGCCACGTCTGACACCACGAGAAAACCGTGGGCAAAGCCAGGTGGAATCCACAATTGATGCTTGTTTTCAGCCGAAAGCAGTCTCCCGACCCATTGACCATAGGTCGGTGAGCTTCGGCGAATGTCTACGGCTACGTCATAAATTGAGCCCACGACGGCGCGGACAAGCTTACCTTGAGGCTGCTCAATTTGGTAGTGGAGTCCCCGCAGCACGTGCTTAGCAGAGCGCGAGTGGTTGTCTTGAACAAAAGATAAATTGATGCCTATTTTATCGACAAAGGCCCGCTCGTTATAGCTCTCAAAGAAGAAACCGCGATCGTCTCCAAAGACTCTAGGCTCGATTAAAATAACCTCTGGAATCTCGGTTGGCGTAACATCCATTATTCTTTTAGCTTTAGAAATTAATATCCCTGTTAATCCACCCTATTTTAAATAGTAAATCCTTTTCAGGGAAAAAACTTTCTAAAATAGTTCAGCTTATTGCTGCAGCTCGCTCAGCAAATTTCAGGCGAACTGCTTACTATCTATCGGTATGAATTAGAAGATAGGATTTGTTTAACGTCGCGCTGTTGAACCTATTATTAAGGTTCCCAACACTTCTGCATGAATTATCAGCGATTTAGGATAACTTGCAGCTGTTTCAGCACAACCTTTATCCATGCTTTACAGGGAAATTGGGGCATTTATAGCCCCGATGAAGGTCTATTGCGTCAGGCCGGCTGCTGAGGACGATAGGTACAGCGGTCAGTCAGCAAGCTCAGCCTGAGCTGCTGGTTCGGGGAGACTTCTGATAGTACCTGCTCAACCCATGCCGGTTGTTGCGCAGAGCAGCTACTGCAAGTATTGCCTAGAGCTCAGCGGCATGGTGGTTCGGCTCGCTGCGGCTGACTGTCCGAGTTGGCCAGCTAGATCCTGGCTGGGGACAATGGACGGAGGGCTTTCGCGATCGCCGACATAGCGAGCGATGTTCGCACGCTTGAGCTCTTCTGCCGCAATTTGGGCTGGAGCAGGGATTGTAAGCACGCTGCGCGCCGCTAGATACTTATCTCCCGCTGCGGTCTGTTGGGCTATGTCTGGAGTACCTCCTTGAGCAAGCCTGTTTTCAGGATCGCGGGCACCCACTGGATCTAGAGTGGCGATGAATGCGACTTCTGACGAGGGAGTGAATGTGGTCTCTAACAGGGCTTGGTCAATCTGCCAGAGCTCCTGAGGCGATGCGAGTCCATCCCACTGCCAAATCTGAAGCGTCGCTCGCCACTCCCCGTTGGCAACGGGAGCAAATTGCCGGTCAAGCAGAGAATAAATAGGTGTAGGGGCGGAGTCTTCCGATGTGAGATTGCGAACGGCAGTAATGGTCAAAGTTGCATCATTGAGAAGTGTGGCCTCACCCGAAACGAGATAATGTCCGGGCTGACCTGAGGGCTCAACGCTGCGAATTGCAATATTGGATGCACTTTCAGAGGTCAATACTGTCGGCCTAAAGGAGCATCCTACCAGGGACACTGATGCTAAAAAGGTAAGGACAAAGACGATAAAAATACGGCCAAAAAGCACTCTCTTGATGTGACTTATTATACTCATTCTTTTTGCCTGCGTTTAATGTTGAGAGAGCAGTGTAATTCTGTATTCTCTAAAATTGATGATGACTGCGTTGAGATAACCGCGTTGAATAAACCCCTTGAGACAATATCTAGAGCTTGAAGAACTTTGCTGCGCACACAGTATGCAAAGCCCCCGATGTATTAGCACCCTTGCTATATACTCTCAAGTTATTCAGAATTTCAGGATGTCTCCAGGACTGTTGGAAAGTTTCTGTGGCGCTAGTTGATAAGACATATACAGCACTTAAAGCAGACTGTCATCTACTGCTGATCAGGTTCAGTATCGTTGCTAAAAGCTTTCAACAAAGCTAGGACTTTAGACCATAAATTTCGAGAAAATCCATATTAGGTTTTCATAAACCGCTGCTGATTGTGCGGACGCGATCGCTTTCTAGCGTTATTAGAGAGTGAATACTTAGCCTGAATTAGCAAATCCGATGTCTAGCCCCTCTAATACCAGTGATTCGATTGCTTATTTAACCTGTGTGGGATTAGGAATTTTTGCGGCTTTGGGTCAAAAGCCCGCGTACGCTGACATGGTCAACCTAGAGGATTTGGGTTACCCGTACCCAGACACCAGTCAGTCTCAGCCGCTTGACCTGCCGACAGCGACGGCCTTTTGGGAACAGCACAACGGTCTGACAGACGCATCAGTTCCCGCGAGCGAACAAAGCGCGACCCTACCGAGGCTTGAACCGCTAGACACGCTGGCGTCTAGTCAGTCCACGTCAGAATTAGCCTATTCTCCAGAGAATCTTTTCAACCGCCCTGATTTTGACGAGGACAGCAGCCCTGGTCGGGACAGGGATGGCGTTCTAGCACGAGCGGTCGAGCCCCAGCACTTCAACGCGACTGACTCATTTGCTTTTCTACCCTCTAGCGCTGCCCCACTAGCTCAGCCGGAGATTACACCGCCGGATTTACCGATAGCAATATCTGAGCTAGCGCAGTCGGTTGACGTGCTTCAGGAGGAAGTCGATGCGCTCGGGCACCAGCTTGCCGTATTCGATCACAGCGCCTTGAGCAGTGCGCCCAATAATGCGGCTAGTCGTGAGCCCAATAGTGTGCCCAGTAATGCACCCAGCGGTGAGTCCAGCGGCTACCCTGCGTACATGGCGATCGCGACCCCGCCTTCAATTCCAGTGGTTACCGTCCCAGCTCATCAGCAAGCTATCCCCGAGTTGCAAGCAGAGCCGCTGGTCAATCCGACGGTAGAGCCACAGCCCACCCAGAGAGACTTTAACGCGGCTGACAACTTTACATATCTACAAGCTGCCCTGCCTGAAAGATCTGAACTCGGCGGGATTGAGGTCATCGAAACGGTTCCGACTGGGGCAATCGAGATTGCCCAGTCACCAGCACTGCTCCCACCTGTCGCGACTCCGCCTGCGGTGGACATAACCGAATCGCCTGTTGTGCAAGAATCTGACGTCTTAGCGCAAGCCGTCGAGCCGGCTCCTCCCTCAAGCCGGGCTGCTGACTTGGTCGATCCGAATCGGGCCATCACCGACCCCATCGTCAATTTCCAGGCCGCTTTTCTTTTCCAAGATGACGACCTCTCTGCCCGGGGAAGGCTGACCGGAATTTATCCAATTACGTCTTACTTGCTGGTGGGGGGCTCAATTGACTTAACCGAGGGAGATGCCTTTGTCGACTCTGAGCTAGAGGGCGTCAACATTAACGAACTCTATGTGACTGTCGCACCGCCTAGCGTTCCCAACCTACGCTTCACCCTAGGCCAAATTGACCTCACCTCATATTTTGACCGCAACAGCTTTGCAAAGGATGCGGTCACCCACTTCTTTAACCCTATTTTCCAGACGAATCCAGCCCTAGCCACTAGCGGCCTGGGATCTCGTCAAGGGATTTTGGCCAACTGGGCGGTGACGGATGACATTAGGCTGGCGGTGAGTGGATTTTCATCTGACCGCAGCATCAGTGATTTTGAGCTAGACGCTGTCGCTGCTGAAGTGGGCGTCCGGGTCGGCAACGGCATCATTCGCGCCACCTACGTCAACGGTGAGGAATCTGGCGCCAACGACGGACCCGCCGACATCTTTAGTCTCGATCGGGGAGAGGGTGATTTTGGGGTTGAGGAGGGCGATCGCGAAGAGGCATTTGGCCTTAACGCAGAGTACTTCATTCCTGAAATTAACCTTGGCCTGTTTGCGCGCTACGGCCACTACAGCAATTCAGACGCCGACTTTGACGCCGATACCATCAGCGGCGGCCTCAACTTCCTGGACGTGTTTATCGAGCGCGATCGCCTCGGTCTGGCCTACGGCCAAAATTTGGTAGGCGGCGATGGCGACGACGTTGACAACTCCGATGCCTTAGAGCTGTTCTACGACTTTCCCATTCAGCGCAACCTGCGGGCGGGCTTTACGCTGCAGCAGCGAGATGACTTCAGCGAGACCGTGGTCGGATTCCGGATCAGAAGCGACTTCAACATTTTGCCCTAGCCAAATTTACTAATGCCCTGAGTGCCCTAGGGCTCTTGGTATATAGCCTTATCAACGCATTTTTATACACCGTAACTCAGTCATTTGCCCTATGAAATGGACAGTACCTGTGACGCGTCGGCGACGATCGTCCCTTCTTGGAACACTGCTTAGCATTGGTCTGCTCAGCCACGGGCTGGCGATCATTCCCATGGCCCTGCAAGCGCAGGTCCGCGCCCAAAGCGCCTCTGCCTCCGTGGCTCAGGGCTACACCTATTTGAACCGAGGCTGGGTCGACGGGGCCATTGAGATTTTTCAGCGGGCGCTGCAGGCCAACCCCCAGTCGGTGAACGCTCAGCTGGGTCTGGCGATCGCCTATCGCCGCGCAGGCCGCGATGCGGAGGCGTTTCAGGCCTACCAGAACGTGGTCGCCCTAGATCCGAATAATCAGCTCGCGCTGTATGCCTTGGGAGTTTTGGGCGGCTATCGCCCCGAATGGCAAGTGCGCGGCATCGAGGCGCTGACCCAGCTCCTGCGCCTAGACCCCAGCAGCGCCCAGGCCCGGCAGCAGCGCGGGCTACTCTATCTCTATCAGGGCCAGTTTGAAGCAGCCGTCGCGGACTATGAAGCTGTACTGCAGACCAGTCCTTCGCCAGAAGCCCTCGCTGGTGCAGCCCAGGCCTTGACCTACAGCGGCAGACACAGCGACAGCGTTGCCCTATTCGAGCGCTACCGAGCCACTGGCGCTTCACTCAGTGCGGGAGAAGCGATCGCCTATGGTTTGGCGCTGCGGGAGACGGGGCAAAGTGCCCAGGCTGTGACCATGCTGGAGCAGGTGCTCCGGACACAGCCCAGCCAGACCAGTGCCAGCCTACAGCTCCGGGGGGCGTTAGCTTCGGCCTATGCCGCCAATGGCCAGCTTAACGAGGCGACGACAACGCTAGCACCACTGCGAGGCCGGGGCGATACGCGATTGATTTTGTCCCGTGCCTACATGGACCTGGCCCGCTATAGCGGTAACACCGCCTACGAGCAGGCCGCTGCCGCCCTCTATCGCAGCGTGCTCGACGATCCGACCAACCTCAATGCAGGTCGGGCACGGGAGATCGCAGATGCCCTCAGCGGCATCTCCGGCCAGCAAACGGTAGCGCTAGATGTGTACCGTCAGCTGAGCCAGCAGTATCCCAACGACGTCGAGATCCAGGTGCGACAGGCGCTGCTAGAGCAGCAGACCCAGCAGGCCTCAGGAGAAGCCGTCGCCTCTCGGCTGCTGCAGCTGATTGCGTCAGCGCCGCCTGCTGAACAGGCGGCGATCGCCCGCAGCCTGGTGCAGACCACCTCCCCTGACCCCGCGCTGCTGCCGGTCTACACCCGCCTAGCCCAAGCTGGGATAAATGAACCTTTCCTCTACTACCGCACGGCGCAGATTTTAGCCGACCAGGGCAACTACGATGCCGCTCGCAATGCAGTGGCCGCATTCGACAGTGCCCGCCCCAGCCAGAGTGAACCTCTAGGCCTGCTTCTGCTGGCTGATATCGACCGGCGAGAGGGCGACCTGCAGGCTAGCGCCCAGCGTTACGAAGCGGTAATTGCCCGTCGGCCCCAGCGCGCCGTGCTCACGGGGGCACTTCAGGGCCTAGCCACCGTGCGAGCGGAGCAGCGACAGTTCGATGAGGCGATCGCCCTTTACGACCAGATTGTGGCCCTTAATCCCCAAGATGAGTCCAAGCAGTTAGGACGAGCCAGCCTGGCCTATGGCGCCGACCGAATCAGCCAAGCAGAGGCGGAAGCCGTCCTGACCCAGTGGCTGTCTCGCCATACGGCATCGGAAGCGCCCCCCGAGCTATTTAGCTTGGTGGGCGTGCTGCCTGCCTCAGCCACTCGGGAAGCCCTCTATGACCAGTTGCTTAGAGTCGATGGGGATAACGTTCCTGTGCAAATCCGCAAGATTCAGCTTGTGGCGAGCCGTGACCCTGACGCAGCGCGAGCCCAGGTGGATCAGCTTGTGGCCGAGAACCCAGACGATCTCAACGCCTACTTTGTGCGGGGTCAGATTGCCCAAGACTTAGGGGATTTGGGCGACGCCAGCGATGCCTACGCGGCCATCCTCAATCGCAGCCCGGACAACATTGGGGCGCTGCTGGCCTTGGGTGGGGTCGAATTTGAGCGGCGACGGTTTGCGACAGCAGAGCGAGCCTACAACCAAGCGTTAGACCTCGACCCCGGCAACCCTACCGCTCGGCGATCGCTGGCGGGACTTAACGCCTCCCAAGGGCGGCGACTCGCGGCGCTGGACCAGCTTGAAGAGTTGCAGTCGGAGCAGGCCGCTCAGGGCATCACAGACATCGATGTGGCCATCGAGATGCAGCGTATCCGCGAAGGATATTTGCTGCAGCGCGGCCTTGAGCCTTACTGGGAGCGGTTCTAGCTCCTGTTCTCCCTTCGCCCGCTTGCACAAACCTGTCTGTATAAATCTGTCTGTGTAAGCCCGTCCGCTGTATGTACTGTGTTGAGGTGATCGAGATGGCTATCGCTCGACGACTGCTCTTGGGTTTCGCTGTTGCTCTAGTGAGCTGCAGCGGCCCAGAACCCCCCGAACCCCCAGAGCCGGCACCCGTGCCCTCTGTTAACCCTGCGCCTGCTGCTGTCGACCCTGCTGCCGGTGACCCAAGCCAGCAGCAGCTTGACGAAAGCTGGCGGGCTTATAAGCGGCGGTTCATCCAAGCGGATGGCCGGGTAATTGACCGGGAGGCCAGCGATCGCACCGTGTCCGAGGGGCAGGCCTATGCGCTCTTGAGGGCGGTAATGGCCGACGACCCAGTGACCTTTTCCATGGTGCTCACCTGGGCTGAAAATAACCTGGCGGTGCAGACCGAATCGGGCCAGGCTCATCAGCTTTGGGCTTGGCAGTGGGGCGTAGATGAGGCTGACCAGTGGGGCATTTTGGATGCCAATTTCGCCAGTGATGCCGATCTCGATGCTGCCACAGCCCTGATTCTAGCGGCTCGGCAGTGGGATCAGCCCCAATACCTCGACTTGGCAAAGGCAAAGCTGGCCGACCTATGGTCTCTCTCAACCATCGCAGTTCCAATTTACGCCGCTGACGAGGAAAGTGGTGAAGGGAGACGTGACGCGGCTGGCGCGACAGTGTCAGACGTTGGCGATCGCTACTTCCTACCCGGACCCAAAGAAGCGTTTCAGCCTGCGCCCAACCAGGTGTATCTCAATCCCTCATACCTCGCCCCCTATGCGTTTCGGCTATTTGCCCAGGTTGATCCCGCCCACGACTGGCTGACGCTGGTAGACAGCAGCTACAGTATCCTGACGCAGTCTGCCGAGGTGTCAGCGGTTAGACTGCCCAGCGATTGGGTCGCTTTGAATCTGGCCACAGGCCGCTACACTCCGATTGATCCTGATACAGGGTTGAGCAGTCGCTATGGGTTTGACGCCTATCGGGTGTGGTGGCGCGTGGCGCTGGATGCGGCCCTAACTGAAGAGCCCAGAGCGCTGGCCTATCTCAATCAGCATTTGACACCGCTGGTTGAGTTTTGGCAAACGACGGGCCAGATTCCAGCAGAGATCGGCTTGCAGGGAGAGCCGCTCGTAGACTACGACTCGCCGGCCCAATACGGTATGGTTTATCCCGCCCTGCAACAGACTTCTCCCGAGGTCGCAGCGCAGATTCTCAACCAGGAACTGTCGTCCATCTATAGCAGCGGTATTTGGGGGTCGGATACGGCCTATTACACCCAAAACCTGATTTGGCTAGGCCTGTATCCCGTGCCGCAGCTCAATACCCTGGACTGGCAGATGGCCCCCGATCGCCAAAGTTCAGCCCAGTCTTGATTGTTCTATCAGTTAGCCCGCTAGGTCACGTCTAAGACATATCGCTCATCGGTGCATCTTGCTTCTGAGTTTGTCGCCCATGTCCTCTAATGTCCTGTAATGTCCTGTGTTTATGTTGCGCCTGTTTTCCCAGCGGCCCAAGAGTCGCCGTCATCCACAATCTAGTGCCATCCCGGCACCGCTTCGCCGTCCTTGGTTTCTCCTAATCTTCAGTCTTGTTCTGATTGCGATCGCTTGCCTGACGCTGTGGCCAACGCCAACTGTTGCCCAAAACGGTGGGCTAGAGCAGCAGGAGAATCAGGTGATTCAGCAGTTCAAGCTGCCTGAAACGCCCCGTCAGCGCCCCGTCTACAGGCCCCGTCCGGCGCCTTCTCGCCCAGCGCCGTCTCGTCCGGCCTCTAGACCGGCCCCCCGTCCTGCAGCGCCGTCGCGGCCCTCGTCGCCGACTGCCTCACCCAGCGCAGCCCCAGCAAAACCTAAGCCGCCTGCGCCATCGCAATCTGAACCGTCGCAATCTGAACCGTCGAGCCCTGCGAGTGAGACGGCTACCTCAGAAACGCCGTCCCCCGAGGAGGACCGTTTCACCCACATCCAGCCATTCAACTCCAGCCCCGTTGTGGGCAACCGGCTGCGGCTGCAGGGGGTCTATCCAGAGACTCGATTGGGCTTCACCCGCCCCCGAAACTGGGATCTGCAGTCGGCCAAGGCGATGATCCACTACCAGCATTCTCCTACCCTGTTGGGCGATCGCTCCCACCTGACGCTGCGGCTGAACAACACGAGCCTGGGCAGCGTTCCCTTAGATCAGCCCAACAGCCGGGTCGCCATGGCAGTATTCGATATCCCGCCCAGTCTGATTCAAGACTATAACGACCTGTCGATGGTGGCCGTGCAGCACACCTCTGAAACCTGCACCAACCCTGCCAATCCGTCCCTTTGGACAGAGATTCTGCCGGACTCCAAACTGGAGTTTGACTACAAGTCCCTGCCGGTGGTGCTTGACCTGAGCCAGTTTCCCTATCCTTTTATTGATCCCCTCCGTCTGGGCCCCAACAAAATTGCTTACCTGGCCCCTGAAAACGATACCGATAGCTGGTATACGGCGGTGAGCCGTTTCCAGGTTGCTGCCGCTCGCATGGCCGAGCGTCATCTGCTAGAAACCGAAGTGGTTGAGGGTATCGACGGCCTCACTTGGAATGACCATCTGCTCATCATTGGTACGCCCAAAGATCAGCCTCTGATGGCAGATTTGTCCCTCCCCTTTAACCTAGAGGATGACCAGATTTTGGACCAGGAAGGAACCCCACTGCCTGCGGGCACTGGCCTTCTGGTTTTGACCAGCGTTCAAGACGATTCAGTTCCGGCGCTAGTGGTGACGGGAAATGACGCGTCGGGCGTGGAAAAGGCTATTCAGATGCTCACCCAGCCTGGCGATCGCCAGATCATGACCGGACAGACCATGCTGGTATCGAATGTAACCAACCCCGCCAGCAATGAGGGGGATTGGCCAGGTTTTCTGCCGCGCAACGCGACCTTTCAGCTCGCCGATCTGAAGCTGGAGAGTGGGGACGCGTTTCAGGACATTACGGTGCAAGGGGCGACGCCGCCCGTCATTCGTCTACCGTTCAAGGCGCCCCCCAATGAGCAGTATCTTCGGGGCAGCACCATGACCCTGAACTATAGCTATAGCCGCCAGGTCAACCCGCGCACCTCCGCCATTGAGGTCAAGCTCAACGATGTGTCTATCGGCTCGCGTCGGCTGGATGACTGGCAAGGGGGCCGTAAGCAATTCACCCTAGAGCTTCCCCCATCCCTCATTCGCCCCGACTCAGTCCTTACCGTCAACTTTATCCTTGACCCAAGGGATTCGGAGCTTTGCGGGCCACCTACGGACGAGCAGCTTTGGGGTACCCTGCACGGGGACACCACATTTGACCTCAAGCACGACACCGTATTCGAGTTGCCCAACCTCAGACTGTTGACGGCGGGTTTCCCGCTGGCAGAGCCCCAAGACCTATCTAATCTGGCGATCGCCCTGCCAGAGTCTCCGTCCGCTGCGGAAGTTAACATGCTGATGGCGCTCTCAAAGCGCCTGGGCGAAATCAGCAGCGCGGACGCCGTCAAGCTCGTCGTCTCTACGGGGCAGCCCTCGGCTGACATCAGCAACCGCCACGCCGTGGGTATTGGCCTGCGCGATCGCTTTCCGCTGCCCCAGGTGCTTCAAGACGGCAGCTTTGGCCTCAACGGACCAACGCGATTTTTGCAGGACACCCAGGCCCAGAGTGCACCCAACTACGACGGGGTGATTAAGGCGATCGCCCCAGGGCCAGATACCCGCACGGTGCTTGCCCTCACCGCTGAAAGCGAAGCAGGGCTTGAGGTGCTGGAGGATGTCCTCGCGTTTGACAATCTCTTTTTCCAGCTTGAAAAAGACACCGTCCTCGTGAACCGCACCGCAGAGGAATCCCAGCCCTATGACCCCGGAGCCTACCAGCTCACGGCCCTTGACTTGAGTCCGTCTCAGAAGACGCAAAACGTGAGCTCCATGCGGGGAGCAACCCTCTTCCTACAGCAGAACTGGTTCCTCATCCCGACGGGCATTATTTTGGTGGCCCTGCTGCTGTACGCCTTTTCGCAACTTTACGTCAACCGGGTTAGCCGGTCTCAGGAGGCAAGATGACACTCTCTCAACCCCCCGTCAATTCACGGCAGTCGTGGTTGACCCGCGGGCTGGTCAAGCTGCCCAGCTGGTTTGATGCACTCCTACCCCGGCGATCGCAAGGGCTCCTAGTCCTGCTTGGCCTATTGGTCATGCTGGTTTCGGTGCCGCTGATTGTGACATCGCTCGAGGTATGGCAGCAGGGTATTGTTGCTCTCGTCTTCATCGTGATGGGCTGGGGAATTGTCATCCTGGAGCAGCGCCAGGGTGACTGGCGTGCCAGCGAGTATCTGCACCTGTTTCTGGTGTGGCTCAGCGTAATCACCACCTTGAGGTATCTATTCTACCGGGCGAGCTATACGCTCAACTTCTCGACTGTGCTGAGCAGCATCTTTACCCTACTGCTGTTTTCCGCTGAGCTATATGCCATCCTCACGCTGCTGCTCACCTACTTCCAAACCATTCGCATACGCGATCGCGAGCCGGTCTCCCTGGCCCACGTCCCAGAGCAGCAGCTCCCCTCGGTCGACATCTACATCCCCACCTACAACGAAGACATTGCCATCGTCCGCAAGACGGCTCTGGCGGCCCTCGCTGTGGACTATCCCGCCTATAAGCGGCAGGTGTTCGTGCTTGACGATGGCCGTAAAGATCCCGAGCGCCGCCGCCTGCTGCAGCACATGTGCCAGCAAATCGGCTGCACCATGCTGACGCGCCCCAACAATGACCACGCCAAAGCCGGCAACATCAACACCGCACTGCCCCGCACGCCGGGGGAGCTGGTCTTGATTCTCGACTGCGACCATATTCCCAGTAAACAAATTCTGCAGCACACGGTGGGCTTTTTTCAAAACCCCAAGGTCTCCCTAGTGCAGACGCCCCACTGGTTCTATAACCCCGACCCCTTCGAGCGCAACCTCCTCACCCAGGGCCGGATTCCCGTGGGCAATGAGCTGTTTTACAAGCTTGTACAGAAGAGCAACGACTTTTGGAATGCTACATTTTTCTGTGGATCGGCGGCGGTCATTCGTAAATCTCACCTGATGGAGGTGGGCGGCATCGCGGTAGAAACCGTGACAGAAGACTGCCACACTTCGCTACGGCTGCATAAGCTGGGCTACGAGACGGTCTACTACGACAAAATCATGGTAGCGGGTTTGGCGCCAGATACTTTTTCAGCCTACGTGGGACAACAAATCCGCTGGGCACGAGGCATGGCGCAAATTTTGCGCCTAGAGAAGCCTCTGTTTAACTGGAAGCTGACGCTGTCCCAGCGCCTATGCTATACGTCGGCCACATCTCACTTTTTCTACGGGTTCCCTCGACTGATGTACGCGATCGCCCCTGTGCTCTATCTCTTGGGCGGAATTAATCCTATCCGGGGCCTCGGTGTAGAAACCCTAGCCTATGCTCTGCCCCACATCATCTTGTCGATGAACGCCAACTTTATTGCCCAAAAGGGCATTCGGTTTTCGTTCTGGAACGAAATTTTCGAGTACGCGATGGCGTACCGCACAGGGATTGTGACGCTGATGGCACTGCTTAACCCAAAACTGGGGAGCTTCAACGTTACGGCCAAAGGGGTATCGGTCACCAAGCGGGTGTTTGACCTCCAGTCGGCGTGGGTCACGGTCGGGCTCGTTGGGCTACTGGTGTGTTCGCTGCTGGCGGTACCCTTTTGGCTGATTGTACGCCCAGAGTCTCAGCAGGCGGTGCTCATCAACGCCCTGTGGTGTGTGTTCAACTTAGTGATGGTTTCAGCTGCCGCGGTGGTCGCTTTTGAGCAGCCACAGATGCGCCGAGCCCACCGTCTGCAGCGCCATCTGCCAGTGACTGTGGCTGGTATTGACCAGCCCCTACAGGGTCAAACCATAGACATCAGCGAGAGCGGAGCGCGCATTCAGCTTGAAAGCTGGCCCAACTTGCCCGATATCATCGAACTCGATATCCAGGGAGATTTCGGGGCGAGGGTGCAGCTTGAGGCTGAGATCCTGAGGGTGCAGCCCATAGACGGCGGCGTTGTGCTGGGCGTCGACTTTGTGGACCTCACGCCAGAGCAGTCTGACGCGCTGGTGCTGGTCCTCTATTCCGATGTTGAAGAGTGGTACAGCCAGCGGCGGACAGACGTTGATCGCCCCTTCTCATCCCTCAGGTTTATGGCGACAAGCTTAGCGCGGGCGTTCAAAGACCCAAAGCCGTCCCAAAAGACCCCCGTATTCAGGCAGGTTCAGGGCCCAGCTCAAATTTACTGGAACGGTCAGCACTACCCAGCAATGGGCACTGAAATGAACTCTCGCTGCATCCGGCTTGAGATTGACCTGGCTCAAGCGCCTGATCTGATGTCGCTGTCGGCGTCAAAGCCAGCGGTGGGACTTTTGATGGGGAGGCCTCATCAGGCCGAACCGGTACGCCTTGTCGCTCAACTGGCGAGCATTGTGCCAACTGAAGACTCTGGCCTCCCTCGGGGGAAAGCAATAGTCGAGCTAAAGTTTCCCAAGGCTCTCAACCCCCGTCAGGGTTACAAGATCAGGCAGCTCTTGCGGGAGCTAACGTGAGCTGTCAGGTGGGATGGGAGGAGGTCTCATCCTCTCATCCCACAAATCAAACGAGGCCGCTATAGTGGCGTAAAGGTGCGGAGTAGCTTCAGTACCCGCAGCTGAAAGAGCAAATCCTGCAGTTCAGAGCTGACTTCTGGGGGGTACTCGCGCTCTGCCAACTCTGCCAGCAGTTCCGCATATTCGACTGCCGTTAGGGGTTCTCCATCTACGGGCGATCGCGCCTCCAGGATGATTTCGGTGCGGGCCACCTCTTCTGGCACATCTTCTGGCGGCGGCAGCGCCACAGCGGGAAGTAGAGTAACCCCAGGCCCGCCCACGGCCAGCAACAAAGTCATCCACTGTAGAGGTGTACGGCGGTACCCCCTCTCCAACCAGCCAAAATCCTGCATTTTCCCTACGGGGTATACCCGTCCCGATTCTGCAAAATAAATGTCGCGATCGCCAAGTCCATCGGCGTCGTAATTTTCAGGTTTGTCTCTTCGCCTTCCACAATTTGAACCGGCAGTCCGCAGCGCTCAAACAGCGCCGCATCATCCGTTACCGCCCAGTTTAGCTCGCGGCCCTGGCTGTGGCACTGCCGCAGCTTTTCCACCTCAAAGCCCTGGGGCGTTTGCGCGGCCCACAGGTTCTTCCGGTCGGGGGTACGCTCAACCTGCGCCGTACCGGGAGCGACGACTTTAATCGTGTCTTTCACCGGCACCGCTGCAATCAAGCCGGCACAGGTCTGCAGTGCCTGGACGCAGCGGGTAAACAGATCAGGCGTAGCCAAACACCGCGCCCCGTCGTGAATCAGCACATGGGTGGCGCCCTCAGGCAGCGACTCCAGCCCGTTATACACGGACTCTTGCCGCGTCTCCCCCCCCTGAATTAGCTCGACGGGCGTCTGTAGCGAGAGCGCCGCCAGAATTTGCTTGACGTCGGGCCAATCGTAAGACTGCCCTAGGATGCCAATCCAGTTAATTTCTGGGCAGCGGTCTGCCGCCTGCAGGGTCCAGGCGAGCACCGGCTGCGCCATCAGCGGCAGCAGCAGCTTGTTGCGATCGCTGCCCATGCGTCGACCTCGGCCCGCTGCAGGAATGAGTAAATGCACGGTTTGCTCTGTAGAAAATTTATCTATAGAAGGTCTAGTCCTTGGCTCAGAGCGTGGTCCGATTAAAGGCACAACCCAGAGCTGTGAGTATCCTACCTCGGTTAACCGCCAAAGCTAAACTCTAGGTCTGAGGCCACACGTCACAGATTCATGCCTCTGCTCTTTTGATTCCGGAGTCCTTCCTCTACAATTAAGAGCGGATTCTTCCGGTGAACACCATGCGCATATTGGCTCTTGTCCCTGGTGGGATTGGCGACCAAGTTCTCTTTTTTCCAACGCTGAGCGACCTAAAGCAGACCTATCCCAACGCTGAGATTGACGTTGTCGTTGAACCTCGGGCCAAGGGAGCCTACCGCGTCTGTCCGTCCGTCAGCGACGTGATTGCATTTGACTTCAAGAACCGCAATAGCCCAGCCGACTGGGCTAACCTGCTGGGGGTGATTCGGGAGCGCTACTACGACGTAGCCCTTTCATTAGGAAGCCGCTGGAGCGTCGGGCTCCTGCTGTGGCTGACCGGAACGCCGAACCGGGTGGGCTATGCCAGCAGCATCGGCAGTTGGTTTCTCACTAACCCTGTACCCCTCAAGCCTGAGCAGTACGCCGCCTGCATGTACCACGACCTACTGCAGGGATTAAGTATTGACACATCCTGCCCCCTGCCCAGCATCAGCGTCCCTAAAAGCGACATCGATTGGGCAGATGGTGAGCGATCGCGCCTAGAGGTGGGCGATCGCGGCTATGTGCTCATCCACGGCGGCTCTAGCCAGCTTGCCAAAGACAAGGGCATCGACAAGCTCTACCCGGTGGAGTCTTGGGTCACCATTGTTCAAGACTTTCAAAAGCGGCAGCCCGACCTACCTGTTGTTGTGGTACAAGGGCCGGAAGATGAGGACTTTGTCGCCCAGCTCAAGCATTCGGCAAATATTAAGGTGACGCAGCCCGGCGACATCGGTAAGCTGGCGGCGATGATTGCTGGGGCAAACCTGATGCTCTGTACCGACAGCGCCCCCATGCACCTAGCGGTTGCCCTTAAGGTCTACACTTTGGCCCTATTTGGCCCCACGGACCCGGCGCGGTTACTGCCCCAGGACGACAAGTTCATTGGCATCAAGTCTGATACGGGAAACATGGCGGACATCCCGCCTGAAAAGGTCCTAAATCAGGTGTGGGGCGGCGCGTCGTAGGGATCGCCCGGCAATGGCTATTCGCCCCTGCCTACCCTGCCCGACGCGCCCCGACATATTACAACCGCGACGCCGCAAACGTATCGCACTGCGCCACATCCCCCGTCTCTAGCCCCTGGGTAAACCACCGCACCCGCTGCTCAGAGCTGCCATGGGTAAAGGCGTCCGGCACCACATACCCCTGGGAGCGGCGCTGGAGGCGATCGTCTCCAATGGCACTGGCGGCGTTGAGGCCTTCCTGGATGTCGCCTCGCTCTAGCGCTACGTTCTCAGACCGACTGGTGTAATTGGCCCAAATGCCTGCCAAGCAGTCCGCCTGTAGTTCAAGCCGCACGGAGAGCTGATTGGCCTCAGTGCGGCTCGCCCGCTGCTGCGCCTGCCGCACCTGATCCGAGATACCGAGCTGATTTTGTACGTGGTGCGCCACCTCGTGGGCCACGACGTAGGCCTGGGCGAAGTCTCCTGGTGCTCCAAGCTGGGAGTCCATCGCTTGGAAGAAACTCAGGTCGATGTATATCTTCTCGTCCGCTGGACAATAGAAGGGGCCTACTGCCGCCTGAGCATAGCCACAGGCTGACTCTACAGCATTTGAGAACAGCACCAGATTGGGCTCCTGGTAGTCTCGCCCGATCTCAGCAAATAGCTCATTCCAGGTATCTTCAGTGTCTGCAAGCACCACCGACACAAACTCAGCGAGCTGATCTTGCTCTGGGGAGGTAGCGGTGGGCGGCGCTGATGGCCCTGGACCAGACGATGTGCCCTGGAAAATGACGGACGGGTCACCCCCAAGCAGCAAAACAATAACCGCTAAGATGATTGCACCGATGCCGCCGCCACCCACAAGCACAGGCCCTGCGCCTTGACCCCGTCTATCTTCTACGTTCTCACTTCGTCGTCCAAACTGCCAGCGCATAGTGCTCTCTCGGTGGGTTCGTGGTCTTCAATGTCAAGACGATGGTAGATCAAAACTTAACCTGAGCCATAACCCCTACGAAATAATTGCGCTGCAGCAGAATTGATTACTGACGACCCATCACCTGCACAAGCCAAAGCGAGATAGCAATGCCAAAAAAGTGGGCTAGGGCAATATTGATATTGGCCTGCACCACCCAAATATCTAAGGGCTGAATCGCCTGGGTGATGCGCTCAAAAATTGCGGCACCGCCCTGGGGCTGCGAAAGGGCTTTGCTCACCAGCGCGCCGATGAGGGCTTCCCCACCCAGCAATGTCAGCAGCATACCCGCCATATTGACCAGTAGCCCAATTCTTAGCGATCGCACCACCTCACTGGGTCTGGGTCTCGCCTCGCTGTTGGGCGATCGCAGCTTACGGGACACTCGGGTATATCGAAAGGCCCAGTACGCCCCGCCATATAGGGCCAGTAACCCAAGCCCAGCTAGGGCCAAGCCGATCCCTGCGCCTGGGTTATCTCGCGGGACGTCGCTGCTGCTCTGAAAGTTAATCAGCACCGTGGAAAACAGCAGCGTCAGGGAAGAAACTACTGCCAAGATGAACTGAATCCAAAAGCTCGTCCAGCCGTACCAGCGAAATGATCGCGTAATGCGCTGCAGGTAGGAATCTTTGTCTAGCATTGAGGGGAGCTGACTGAGGAAGAGACGTCGTAGAGCAATATGATTAAACCATAGCACTTGGCCGTCTGTAGCTGCGGCGCGATCGTATCTGGCCTAGCTACGGCGCGATCGCACCCACAGCGAGAGCCCCCCTAAACCCAGCAGTCCCAGCCCCCCCGACAGTGGATTTTGGTCAACGCCAGACAGCCACTGGGGCACCCCGTCCGCGTAGGTGACTAAATTCCCGACGGCGATCAAATAGTAGCCCCACACGAGCCCCCCGTGCAGACCAATGGCCATGCCCAACCGTCCCCGACAGCCGCGCCGCGCCCACACAAGTATCAGCCCCAGCAGCACCAGACCTGGAAACTGAGGCGCAGTACGAACAATTTCGCCCACCGGCTTGATAAAGTGCAGGGCGGCAAAGGTCAGGCTGCTGCCCCACAGCGCCGTTCGGCGGGAGTAGTCTTCCTCCAGCTCCCCCAGCAGCCAGCCGCGAAACACCAGCTCCTCTCCTAAGGCAATTCCTACCGCTACCGCCAGTCCCTCTAGGGCGATCGCCCCCATTTTTCCCCAAGCGTCGGGCAGACCATCCCAGGCCACCCAATCCAGCAGCCCCTGCAGGATAAACAGCAGCGCCAGGCTAAGCACCGCTGCCCCAAAGCCCAGCGCAAACTCGCGTAGGTTGTGCTGGGTCGGGGGCAAGCCATAGCGATCGCGCAGGCGGGACCGATAAAGGGTGCGGCTCCAAAAACGCAGCAGAACCACAAACGCCACCAGGGCCGCGGTAATGACCAAAATGCTGACGGTGTTGGGGTCGCTGACCTGCCAGCGCACGAGGCCATAGACCGGGAGCCACAGCAGTAGGAGCACCGCAATGAACAGAGCGATGCGTTTGGGGGCGGAGCGGTTGGCCAAGGCGGGGCCAAAGAGTCCTGTCAAAAACTGCAGTGGTTCGAGCTTGGGCATCGCCTGGGTAAAAAAAATCGGCAACCATCCACGACGGCCACCGACATAAACCTTTGATTCATGCGGATGAAGGGACTTGAACCCCCACGTCCGAAGACACTAGAACCTAAATCTAGCGCGTCTACCAATTCCGCCACATCCGCGTATCCAGGTCTCCTATATTAGCAAAGCGATCGCCGTTTAGCACAATATTTTTGGCGCAAAACCACAAAGGGCTAGGGTGCAGGGGTGGGGGTGGGAACCTTCTTGAAGAAGGTGCGCATTTAGCGTCTTGGAAGCCCCCAACCCTAGCCCATCCCCCAAATATGAGGGAAGGGAACCGGCCTCCCCTCTCCCAATGTTGGGAGAGGGGTCAGGGGTGAGGGCCTTCGATACGCTAAACAGATACTGAAGAAGGTCCCACAGCGCGATCGCTTAACCAAAGGCAGCCGTCAGCAGCGACCCGAAGATCGATGTCGTCAGCACGTCCTCAGTGCCTTCCGTCTCCGGTTCGTCAAGCGCAGGCGCCTCGTCAGGAGTCTCCATGACGGGGTCTTCAGCCCCTAAATCTGGATCCTCCGGATCCTCGGCCTCTGAGTCCTCGGTGGCGGGCTCGTCAATGTCTGCTAGGCCCAGCATATCCAAGAACAGCGCCGCCTCAGCGACATCCTCAGCCAGCGCGATCAGGTCAAATTCTCCCGTCAGGTCGATCGCGTCGGGGTCAACGAGGAGGTCTTCTGTCACAGGTTCTCCGGTGACCGGGTCCAAAACGGGCACCCCCGTTACCGGGTCGACTACGACAGGAGGCTCGATTACCACAGTGCTGACCACAGTGCCCCCGCCAAAGGTGAGGGTCCCGGTGAGGCTAGCTAGAAAGTTGGAAACATCGGTAAGAAGCTGGTTGAAGTCAATGAAAACCGACACATCCCCTTCCGCCACCGGCAGCGTGGGGTCAATTGGGCCCACTGGCGCTCCGTCCTCAGCCAGTAGACCAATGTCAAGCCCACCGGCAAGAACGCCCTCACTCAAGATGAACGCCCCATTTGTCCCTGTGAGGATGGGAGTGACTAGACTAGTCAAAATTCCATCTAAATCAATGGGCTCTATGGGGAGGCCTGCGATCGCTCCCGTTACGATGCTGTCCTCCACCGTAAAGGTGATAGGAATATCAGCAAAGCTAAGCTCAGTCGGACTCTCGCTGTCGGCATTCAGCGTCACCGTACTCTCGAACAGGTTGACCACCGCCGAAGATTCGCCCGCCAGAATGGTGAATTCAGCCGCGTCATCGAAAGCCAGCGTGGACTCAAACTCAAACAGCGGCGTCTCAAGCTCAACCACTAATTCACCATCTACAAAGCTCAGCTCGGCTTCAAATTCCCCAACAGGGGTGTCAAGCTCAGTCTCAATCATGCCGTTTTCAATTACGACGGTGCCCTCGGCATCGCTGAGGAAGCTAAGCACCACACTGTTGAGGTCTACCCCACCGCTCAAGACATCGCCGTCGCCAGTTACGCCATCGAGGGTGGCCACCCCGGCCTCTACCCCAATGGATGCCGTAATCCCGGTGATCTCTTCAATGAATCTGCCCAGCTCGGCCACCACGTCGGTTTCTTCAGCGAGCACGCCTTCCCCGGTGGTGAGGTCGGTGACGATAACCCCATCGGCAAAGGTGATTGTCCCGGCAACGCTGTCTGCAAATTGAGTTAGGTCAGCCTCGGTGAAGGTTTCAGGGAGGAAAGTGCCGAGAGTGTTGAAGGCCGCGATTTCAGTGCTCAGCGCTTCAAGACCAGTATCACCAGCGGCTGCTTCAGCTTCTTCTTCAACCAGGCCTAAAAAGTCGGCCACAGCTGTAACGTCCTCGGCCAGTTGGAGCAAGTCGAAATCTCCCGTCAGGTCCACGGCTTCGCTAGTGACATCGCTCATCACCACGCCGCCGTCAAAGGTCAGCGTTCCGTTGAGGCCAGCAGTAAAGGCTGAAGCCTCGCTGAGCAGCTGCGTGAAGTCCACCACGAAGGAGACGTCTGCATCTTCATCCAGGGCTGGCTCCTCTGGCGTTTCGGGTAGGGCAGGGTCAACGGGCAGTGTCGGATCTATGGGCGCTTCGGGCACCTCAGGGGCTTCAGAAACCTCGCCGAGCTCAAAATCTAGGAAGCCTTCCAGTACGCCCTCGCTGAGGATAAATGCGCCATCAGTACCAGCGACGAGAGGTGTAATCAGACTGCTGAGGACTTCAGTGAAGTCGAAGGGGTCACCAATGGAGAAGCCACCAATCTCGATGGCAGCTAGGCCCTCGTCCAGCGTGATGCCAATGGGGAAATCAGCGATAGTCAACACGGTAGGGGCAGCGGTGTCGGGATTATCAATTGTTGCCGTCCCCTCAAATAGGTCAAAGGTGACGACTGATTCTCCAAAGGGAACCGCAAACGTAGCCTCTTCATCAAAAGCAAAGCTATCTTCGAGGTCGCCGAAGGGCGTTGTCAGGTCGGCACTTAGAGCTCCGTCAAGCAGACTCAGCGTGCCGGTGAAGTCACCAATTCCAGTTTCAACATCAACATCGATTATGCCTTGGTTGATGGCGAAGGAGCCCTCAATCTCATTGAAGAGGGGAAGCAGTGCCGCCTCGGTGAGCTGGTTAAGATCCAGTATTTCCATCAGCGGCTCGCCTGATTCCAATGTCAAATCCGTGGTCACAAAGCCGTCTTCAATTCCAACGGAAGCTGTAATCCCGGTCAGATCATCGATAAGGCTGTCGATTTCGGCGACAAGGTCGATTTCCGCTGCAAAGGAGCCCCCAATGCTGGTGAGGTCGGTGGTGATGACGCCGTCGGCAAAGGTCACCGCTCCAGTAAGACTATCCGCAAACTGCGTTAAATCAGACTCAGAAAAAGTTTCTGGCAAGAATTCCGCTAGGCCGCTGATTACGGATTCAGCGGACAGAAGAGTGACAGCAGGGGGGATTAAGCCTGCGTCAGTTGTAATCGCCGATGGATCTACCGTGGTTTCAATCATGTAGTGACTCCTGATTCAGAGATATTGGTTTGGTGATGCATGACCTTACTGAGGCCACAGACAGACATTCGAAGGCGCTTGGTATATGACACAACGGTTCCATAGTCGTTTGACGACAGAAACCTGCAATTGTGCCGTTAAATTTTGATAAATTTTACACGACCAATTTAGCTCAGGTGAGACCGATTCATCTGGGCGATCGCCGCTCAGAGGTGATAACTTATATTGGCTATGCTGAAAATACGGGCTACGCTAAGGCGCTGAACACGGATGAACTTCTTAACCAATTTGCTGCCCACCCCGTTTAGCCTGCCCCGAATGCAGCGGGTTAAACGCGGGCTGACGAAATCAGACGCAGAGATTGCCACCATGCGCCAAGCGGCCCGCATTGTCGCCACTGTTCTTAAAGAAATCTCCCAGCGCGTCAGGCCCGGCATGACTACCGCAGACTTGGATGCGTACGCCGAGCAGCGGATTCGGGAAATGGGGGCGACTCCAAGCTTCAAGGGATATTACGGCTTTCCGGGCTCTATCTGTGCCTGCATCAACGATGAAGTCGTACACGGCATCCCCAGCCCTAAAAAAGTTATTCATGCTGGTGACGTACTTAAGGTTGATACCGGAGCTTACTTCGACGGCTTTCATGGGGATTCCTGCATCACCATTGGCGTAGGCAAGATAGCGCCGGAGGCGGCCAAGCTCATTCGGGTGGCAGAGGAAACGCTCTACCAGGGGATTAGGCAGGTAAAAGCCGGGGGGCACCTATTGGATATTGCCGAAGCCGTTCAGGACTATGCCCAAAGCCGGGGGTTCAGCATTGTGGAAGAGTTTACCGGGCATGGCGTGGGCCGAAATCTGCATGAGGAGCCTTCTGTATTCAACGTGCGCACGCACCAGTTGCCCAACGTCAAGCTGCAGGCGGGCATGACCCTGGCCATTGAGCCCATCTTGAACGCAGGGTCGCGCCACACCCGCACCCTGCCCGATCGCTGGACGGTGCTGACCGTCGATCGTGCTCTATCGGCCCAGTTTGAGCACACGGTTTTGGTGACTGAGTCTGGATACGAGATTTTGACTGACCGGACCAAAGTTTAGGAAAACGCCGCTGAGAAAGTGGTTTTTGGGAGCGGCATTTGGGAAATCGGCTACAGGCTGCTGGCGGCGATCGCGATCGCCCGGGGATAGATGAGGTGCTCCTGCTGATGAATGCGCTGGTGCAAGGTCTCTGCCGTATCTCCAGGGAGCACCGGCACTGCGGCTTGGGCCACAATGGGACCGCTGTCCACCGCTAGCACCACGTGGTGAACGCTGCAGCCCGTGATTTTAACCCCCGCTTCTAGGGCCTGCTCCACCGCCTTGAGGCCTGGAAAGCTGGGGAGCAGGCTGGGGTGAATATTGAGAATGCGGTTGGGAAAGGCTTGAATTAGTTCGTTGGTGACGCAGCGCATCCATCCCGCCATGATTACCCAGGTAACCTGGTGTTGACGCAGCACCGCAATAATTTCGCGGTCAAGCGCTTCCCTAGTTCTACGGCGATGACTGAGCAGCACTGCGGGGATTTGACGCTGCGCCGCTCTGGCGGCTACTCCGGCGTCGGGGTTGTTGTAGATCACCAAGGCAATCTGAGCGTTGATCTGCTTGCGGTCAATGGCTTGGGCGATCGCTTCGAAGTTACTGCCGCCACCAGAGGCCATGACCCCAAGCCGAAGCGGGGCTTGCTTGAAGTGGTGCTCTAGCGCTTTAGGTTCATTGGGGGGAGAATGCAGCGCCTCGCTGGCACTTGCAGAGGTTAGTGGAGTGGACATCCTGACCGATGTAGCGTGTCGTTAGCCATGATGCCATGATAATGTACTGGCCTCAGCCTACTAGACAGGGCAGGTCTGATTCATTGTAGGAGCTTGGAAAATCTGCTCAATTTGGTTGGCAAGTTGTCGCAGAGCGGAGGTGATGGACTCAACCCCCCGTAGACGCAGCAAGTTGATAGTAATCGAACGAAATACCGAGGCAATCAGCAGAGCGTTCG
>JBHJHJ010000085.1:0-20388 GCA_050330955.1 Elainellaceae cyanobacterium
AAAGCTGGTTCCTCTGGGAGAATACATTCCGCTGCAGGATACCCTGGGGAAGCTCGTAGGCCGACTTTCCCCTGTCCAATCGGACATGCTGCCCGGAAGCAGCCGTCAGACCTTCATGGCTGGGTTCGGTCAGGCGATCGCCGGCATTTGCTACGAGTCGGCCTTCCCAGAGCTGTTTCGCCGCCAGGCGGCAGCAGGAGGAACGCTGATCATCACCGCCTCCAACAACGACCCCTACCCGCCCACCATGATGGCTCAGCACCATGCCCAAGACCTGATGCGGGCGGTTGAGACGGACCGCTGGGCACTGCGGGCCACCAACACAGGCTACTCCGGCGTTATTGACCCCCACGGTCACACCCAGTGGCGGTCTGAGGCCAATGTCTATGCGCTGAAGCTGGCGACGGTGGCGCAGCGATCGACCCAGACGCTATACGTGCGATGGGGCGACTGGCTTACGCCCTTACTTCTACTCGTCACAGGGCTGTGGGTTTTGCTCGATTGGTATAGGGGACGGTTTCCCGCTGGTGAGATGAGCGATCGCCCTTAGCATTCTGGCAAATCGGTAGCACGGCAAATCAGCAACGCCAGTCGCTTAGTTGGTCTGCACTTGCTGAGCTTGGTAGGTGAAAAACTGATTTAGCACGCCGACCGACTCAACGTGATACACCGGTAAGCCGTCTACCTCAAGGGATAAATTTGCGGGTAAAACCCGCTCAAGCGCAGCTTCTGCAGGCAAATCAGTCTCATAGATGCTGAACAAAACAAAGTTACGCCGCGTAGTCTGCGCTTCGATAATCTCTGCTAACCAGTCGTCTTGGTCGTTCAGCACGCTGGCGCATACCTCATTGAGGAAGACGGGAACCTTGCGGCAGAGAGATTTTTCAAGCTGCTCGCTGAGGCGTTCTGCAGCGTAGATTTCGTAGGCCTCTTGGTCAGGATTGCCAATGGCTAGGGCTGCAGCAGCGGCGGCAATTATGCCAACAGCAACGAGTGAGGCAATCTTAATCACGTTGATTTGTTGAATTCACGGTTTCTTTTGCTAGCCTACCGCTTTCCAGCGGTAATTTGTTGCTGCTTCCCCCTTGCTCACCTTAGGGAAACGAATGCTATAGTGGTTAATGCGCGGCGAGCGTCGCCAAGTGGTTAAGGCAGCGGATTGTGATTCCGCCATTCGTGGGTTCGAGTCCCATCGTTCGCCCTCCTGTAGAAAAAAGCTGCGGCTTTTGTCCTACGCACACCGCTGTGCAGGACTTTTGGGCAGGCCTTATTGGAGCATCTCGTCAGACATGTCGGGAGTCATTTCCGGTAGAGTTGCCTTCTTATAAGGTCAGCGACCCCACACAAACCCTTATTCTCCAGCACTTTCGCAACGAATGCGCTGTGATTTCCTGCTATGATAAATGGTGATTTTAAGCGCTATCTTCTGGCTAGGGGCGCGCGCTGTTTTTTTGGTGAAAGCAAGAATGCTGCAATCATATCGTCAACAGGCTGCGGAGCGAAAAGAGCTGGGTATTCCCCCCTTGCCGCTGACGGCTGAGCAAACGGCAGACCTCTGCGAGCTGTTGAAAGCCCCGCCCAAAGGCGAAGATGAATTCTTGCTGCACCTGCTGCGCGAGCGCATTCCCCCCGGCGTAGATCAGGCCTCCTACGTCAAAGCGTCATTTCTAGCGGCGATCGCCAAGGGCGAAGCGACCTCCCCGCTTGTCTCCCCCGCCGACGCGGTGCGCCTGCTGGGCACCATGCTGGGCGGCTACAACGTCCAGGCCCTCATCGACCTTCTAAGCCATGACGACCAGATGGCCGAGCTAGCGGCAGAAGCCTTGGGCAAGACACTGCTTGTGTATGACGCGTTCACCGACGTGATGGGCCTGTCGAAGACCAACGCCTACGCCAAGCGTGTGGTAGACGCCTGGGCCGACGCGGCGTGGTTTACCTCAAAGCCCACCGTCCCTGAGGCCATCACCGTCACCGTATTCAAAGTGCCGGGAGAAACCAACACCGACGATCTGTCCCCCGCTCCCCACGCCACCACCCGCCCCGACATCCCGCTGCACGGGCTAGTCATGCTGGAGTCCCGCATGCCGGACGCCCTAGGGACCATCAGCAAGCTCAAAGAAAAAGGCCATCCTTTGGCCTACGTGGGCGACGTAGTGGGCACCGGCTCCTCCCGCAAGTCCGCCATGAACTCCGTCATTTGGCACATTGGCGAAGATATTCCCCACGTGCCCAACAAGCGCAGCAGCGGCTACATTTTAGGCAACAGCATCGCCCCCATCTTCTTCAACACCGCTGAGGATTCCGGCGCTTTCCCCATCGAGTGCGACGTCACGGCCCTAGAAACAGGCATGGTGGTTACGATTCATCCCTACGAGGGCAAAATCACCGGCGCGTCGGGGCAGACCCTCTCAGAGTTTGCCTTGAAGCCCGAGACTATTCTCGATGAGGTCAGGGCCGGGGGGCGGATTCCTTTGCTGATTGGGCGATCGCTCACGGATAAAACCCGTGCTGCCCTGGGACTGGAGCCCAGCGACGTGTTCACCCGCCCCACCCTACCAGAGGACACCGGCAAAGGCTTCACCCTGGCCCAAAAAATGGTGGGCAAAGCCTGCGGCCTCCCTGGCGTGCGCCCCGGCACCGCCTGCGAGCCGCTGATGACCACCGTAGGCTCCCAGGACACCACTGGGCCCATGACTCGCGACGAGATGAAGGAGCTAGCCTGCTTGGGCTTTAGCGCCGATTTAGTGATGCAGAGCTTCTGCCACACGGCGGCCTATCCCAAACCCACCGACGTCAAAACCCATCAAGACCTGCCCGACTTCTTCGCCTCTCGCGGCGGCGTGGCCCTCCGCCCCGGCGACGGCATCATCCACTCCTGGCTCAACCGCATGCTGCTGCCCGATACCGTTGGCACGGGCGGCGACTCCCACACCCGCTTCCCCCTAGGAATTTCTTTCCCGGCTGGCTCTGGCTTGGTAGCCTTTGCCGCCGCCATTGGGGCCATGCCCCTAGATATGCCGGAGTCGGTTCTGGTGCGCTTCACCGGGGAGCTGCAGCCCGGAATTACGCTGCGAGATGTGGTCAACGCCATCCCCTATGTGGCAATTCAAAAAGGGCTGCTCACCGTCGGGTCTCAGAACAAGAAAAACGTATTTTCGGGCCGCATCATGGAGATGGAGGGCCTGCCTGACCTCAAGCTAGAGCAAGCCTTTGAGCTGACGGACGCCACCGCCGAGCGCTCCTGCGCGGGCTGCACCATCAAGCTAAGCGAAGAGACCATTGCCGAGTACCTGCGCTCTAATATCGCCCTGATGCGCAACATGATCGCCCGGGGCTATGAAGACGCCCGCACGCTGGCGCGGCGCATTGCCAAAATGGAGGCGTGGTTGGCGGACCCACAGCTAATGTCGGCAGATGCAGATGCAGAGTACGCCGAGGTGATTGAGGTGAACCTCAACGAAATCACTGAACCGCTGGTGGCTGCCCCCAACGACCCCGACAAAATCAAAACCCTGTCCGAGGTCGCGAACGACGGCATTGACGAGGTGTTCATCGGCTCCTGCATGACCAACATCGGCCACTACCGCGCTGCGGCGAAGGTGCTGGAAAGCGCCGGTCCCGCCAGCGGTCGCCTCTGGATTTGTCCCCCCACCCGCATGGACGAAAAGCAGCTTCGGGAAGAGGGCTACTACGGCGTCTACGCGGCAGCGGGCGCCCGTACTGAGATGCCGGGGTGCTCCCTTTGCATGGGTAATCAGGCCCGCGTCGCCGATGGCGCCACGGTGATGTCTACCTCCACCCGCAACTTCAATAACCGCATGGGCAAAGGCGCCCGGGTTTACCTGGGGTCAGCAGAGCTGGCCGCCGCCTGCGCCCTGCTGGGCCGCATTCCCACCATCGAAGAATATAAAGAGGTGGTGGCGAGCAAGATCAACCCCTTTGCGGCGGAGCTTTATCGCTACCTCAACTTCAACCAGATTTCTGGGTTTGAGGATGAAGGCCGTGTGGTGCCCCTAGACGAGATGCCGCGCATTGAGGATATTTTGGGTATGCCAGCGGGCAGTCGCTAACCCCATTATCCTCAGCTATGCACACTTTAGACGCGCTTCGGGCCGGTGAGCTTGCCGGCACCAAGCGACTCAATTTGGCCTGTGGTCTAACCGAGTTTCCAACCGAGATTTACGGCCTCGCCGATACCCTAGAAATTCTCGACCTGAGCGGCAACCAGCTTACAACCCTGCCTGCAGACCTGCCGCGCTTAAATAAGCTCAAAATCGCCTTTTTCTCCAAAAACCGCTTCGACCACGTGCCGGAGGTGCTGTCCCAATGTCCCCAGCTCTCCATGGTGGGCTTTAAGGCCAACCAAATCGAAACCGTTAGCGATCGCGCCCTGCCGCCTAACTTACGCTGGCTCATCCTCACCGACAACCGCATCGAGCGCCTGCCCGACACCCTCGGCCAGCTCCCACACCTGCAAAAGCTAATGCTCGCCGGCAATCGGCTTACAGCGTTGCCCGACCTCTCCGCCTGCCAACGGCTTGAGCTCGTGCGTCTCTCAGCGAACCGGCTGCAATCGCTACCTGAATGGGTCTTTCGTCTGCCCCGCCTCTCTTGGCTGGCCTATGCGGGCAACCCCTGCTGTCCCGCTTGGCCCACTAAGCAGCCAACTCGCTCAGGAAGTATACTCCCCGAGGCAGATTGGGCTGACCTCCAGATTGGCAAACTGCTGGGGCAGGGTGCTTCGGGCACCATTTTTGAGGGCGTCTGGGAGCAGCCCCAGATGAAGCATGCCGACGCTCTGAAAGTGGCGATCAAGCTGTTCAAAGGGGAGATGACGAGCGACGGCTCCCCTAATGATGAGATGGCGGCCTGCATCACAGCGGGGAAGCATCCGAACCTGGTTAACGCGATCGCTCAGGTCGTGAATCACCCGGAGGGAAAAGCTGGCCTCCTACTGCCTCTGATTCCATCAGACTACGGCAATTTAGGCGGCCCCCCGAGTCTCGAAACCTGCACCCGCGACACCTACGGGCCCGAAACCCAGTTCAGCCTCTCTCAAGTGTGCCGTATTGCCGCAGGTATTGCGTCTGCCGCCGGCCACCTCCACACCATCGGTATCCTCCACGGAGACCTCTATGCCCACAACATCTTGGTCGACAATAGGGGAGATAGCCTGCTGGGGGATTTTGGAGCCGCCTCACGCTACATACCTTCTGGGGCGGCGGCACACAAGCTGGAGCGGCTAGAGGTGCGGGCCTTTGGCTGTCTGCTAGAGGAGTTACTCGATCGCTGCACGCCAGGTCAACAAGTACCCGCTCCGCAGGTGCCAGATCAGCAATCGTCTCTCGTTCAGCTTCGCCACCTCCAGACGCGCTGCTTAACCCCAGACCCCGCTCAGCGCCCCTCATTTAGGCAAGTTTCTGAATCCTTAGACCGTCTGCCATAAGATTGAGCCAGGACGACTTCGCAAGTGGGACTAAATTCGCTTACTTTACTCTCAGGCAGACTTAAGCTGCATTTCAGACAGTAGAGTGTTGAATCCGGTGAGAAGCGATGTCCTCCCCAGCCAATGACCATATTCCTGTTCAAACTCAAACTCGTACCCAGCAGGCGGCCCTGCTATCGGTGCTGCGCGTCTGGGCAGATCTAAGGCTAATAGAGAACGGGCAAATCCAGGTTCATAGCCTCTCTCGAACTGACCCGCTACAGCTCGATATTATCTTACCCGTAGGCGATCGCAGCCTGTCGGGGCTAGAGACCTGGCTCCAGCTGGGGCTGCTGTCCCAGGCTGAAGTCTCGATAAAACTCAAACTGCAAAGCCAGCATCCGGCTCTACTGTCAGGGCTAGAGGCCTGGCTCCAAAACCGGCTGCCCGACGACAGTGATCTGCTCCACCGCTGCAAACCCTATCTCACCTGCGAACTACCGACTGCACCACTCCCCAGCGCAGCTGTAGAGCCCGACGCGATCGCCGCAGCGCTCCCTGCCTCCCCGCCGACAGAACCTGCTCAGAAGCCAAACCGCTGGAGACAGATGATGCAGTTTTTAGTCGCCGAGCTTAGCGTATTTTGGCTGCTGCTGCTGGGGACGTTCATGGTCGTGGTTTCATCAGGGGTGCTTGCGGCCAGTCAGTGGGAGCGCTTTCCGGCGTTTGCCCAATACGGCATTCTCTGGCTTTACACCCTGGGGTTTTGGGGCAGCAGCCTGTGGGCAGTCCGGCAGCCCAGTCTACAGCTCACCACCCAAGCGCTGCGGCTGATTACTCTGCTGCTGGTACCCCTAAATGTCTTGGTTCTTGACAGCTTTGGGCAGTGGCGATCGCCGCTGCAGTGGCTCGTAGCCGCGATCGCCACTGTATCCCTCACCGGGCTGACGCGCCAGGTGTTTCAGTCGCGGGATTCTGAAGCGAGCATGGCCTCTAGGCCAGGGCGGTCCCGGCTGAGTCGAATGGCCACACCCGCCGCCCTTTATCTGGGGCTGAGCGCTCTACATTTGGGCTGGGGACTGCGCTACGTCCCCCTCGTCACCACCTACGGCGGGGTGGTGGGGACCGCGTTCCTCAACAGGTACAGTCGTCCTCACCCGGCCCCTGATGGCGATCTAGACCCAGAGCGCCCAGCACCCTTTAACCCAGCTGGTATTCTAACCATCTATGCCGTTGGCCTACTGCTGCTGCGGGCTCTGCTGGCGGCGCAGCTTCCCCTATCTTGGTTTGGCCTCGCTCTGGGGCTGAGCGGGTGGTGCCTGCTGGAGCGATCGCCGGCAATCGGGCAAACCAGTCAAGTTATCCCCCAGACGCTCTGGCAGCGGCTCGGCTGGGCAGCGCTACTCCTGGGCTGGCTAATCTCTGTGATTTCCCTTCCCTGGCAGGCCTTTCTCGTCAGCGGGCTCGCGAGCCTTGTTCTAGCACGGCATATGCTGCGCACCTGGAGTCAGAACGCTCTATTGATCCTTCTCATCGTTGGGCTGCAGATGCTCTTGCAGGCTTGGCGCACCATTCCCTTTCCAACTCGGTCTGTAGCGCTGGCGATCGCCACACGCCTGACGGGAGCTGAAACCATGCCAGTGGCCCTACTGGGGGTGGCCTTACTGCCATACGTAGGGGCGCTCGTGGTCCTGTCGGACTGGCTAATTCAACGCCGGCAGCGGCAGCTAGCACGGTTTGCCGCTGCCCTGGCCATAGCGGTAGGTGGCTTCCTAGCCATACTCGCTGGACCCGTCCCTACCCTGCGGGCAATAACCGTCGGCGGTTTAACGCTGCTGCTAGGCTGGTTTACTTGGCGCCAGTTCCAGCGGGACCAATACCGGCGCCACCATTACCGAAGCTACAGCGGCTCTAGGCGATCGCGCTTCACTCGCAGCGTGCAATGGCTCGCGGCGCTGACCCATCTCGGGGGGCTGACTACCCTCTGCTTAACGATGGCGGCACTGCAGCCTAGGTTAGGGCTAGTCCCCTGGGCGGCCATTGGCCTGGGGTTGACGGTGTGGGAGTGGGGACTAAATCTAGGGCCAAACTCAGGGCAAAGTCTAGAGCCAAATCTAGAGCCAAATCCGGGGCAGGCCCCAGAACCAGAAGGGGCCCTACCCAGTACCTTCCCCGCCCTGCTGCGGCAGCGGGCCTGGCACTTTGGGCTGCTCTTAAGCGGGCTCGCCTACGGCGTTCTGCGAGTTAATCTAACCCAGCAGGGGCTAGGGAGCCTCTGGGGTCATCCACTCGGCAGCCCCGTCTGGGGCGGCCTGTGGTTAGTGGTTCCGCTAATGCTGACGGGGGTGGTCACTCGCCAGCCGCAGCGACGGCTCAGGGCCGCTGAGCTGAGTATGGGGGCCCTATGCCTAGCTCAAGGTCTGACGGTGCAGGTACCCGGGCTGTGGCTGCTGAGCTTGGCCATCGCTACTGGGCTGATGTTGGTGAACACAAGCTATCTCCAGCGGCGGCTGCCGGCAGCGCTGGCGGTGGGGTTTGGCCTCGCCTTCATCGGGGCCTCCATTGGACAGCTTCTACCCCAAATCACCCCCGGAACGGGGCTGGTGCTGGGCGCGATCGCCTCCCTCAGCCTATGGCTGCTGCGACACGGGCTGACCCGATGGGATACCCCTCTAGCCCGGCTCTATAGGCAGGCCTGCGATGGCTGGGCGATCGCCTTTTGCAGCCTTGACCTCCTGCTTTTGAGCGGCGTCGGTCAGAACTTTGAGCTGGGCACCGCTCCCGTCCCGGCGGCGCTGTCAGCGGCCCTGCTGCTCATGGGGGGCGCTGCCTATCGAAGCTGGCAGACCCGCCAACCCAAGGCCCTCTGGCTCAGCATTTTGGTCCTGGTGCTGGCCCAAATGTCCTTTTGGGGGGGCTCCTTTTCCCTCTGGATTGTCTTGGCCGCTAGCCTTGCGCTGATGGTCATTCAGACCCGGCTGCTGCGGCATCGGGGCGCGGCAGCCGTGACCCTAGGATTAGGCCTAGAAGCGCTAGGTCTTCTACTGTGGCGCGGCGTGGGGGCCTGGCGCGTGGCGTCTCACGGCGGCTGGCTCTTAGCCTGGGCGATCGCTGCGGTGGGCCTGGTGCTGGTTTGGCGCGGTCTGCTGCGACGGGCCGGCACGGCGCATGCCTACTGCCGGGCGGCAGAGGGCTGGGCGCTGGCCCTGGGGACCCTGACTTTAGTAGGGCTCACCCTCGACTCCCTGCTGGTGTATCTAAACCTGCTGGGGCCGTCGCCCCCTGCCGTCAGCGCCGCTGGGCTCATGCTGGGCGCAACCGCCTACCTAACCTGGAAGGCGCCATCGAACAAGACGCTTTGGACCTTGGGCTGGAGCCTAGAGCTGCTGACGCTGGAGGTGCTGGGGCTGACGGGCCAGTCCTTGGTGGCGCTGGCGATCGCCAACACCGCCCTGGGCCTGGTTACCCAGCTCCTGGGGGACTGGTGGCATCGCCGCACCCAACAGTCCGCCATGCTGAGCGGCTGGCACGCGCTGCCTCTGGTCTATGCCGGTTTGGGTAGCCTGCTGCGCTGGAACCTTTTAGAGAGCTGGACAGGCCTGAGCACCCTGGGCTTGGTCTTGGTGGCCCTTGGCGTTGGGCGGCGGCGGGCGGCCTTCACCCCCCTGCTGTACTTAGCGATCGCCGGCATCTCCCTCTCCGCCTATGAGCTGCTTCTGGGTCAGATTCAGGGGCTGGAGGTAGGCGACCAGCTGCTGGCCATGGCGGCCCTTTCCGCCACCATCCTATACGCCTATCGCCTGCTCGCCCCCTGGCTGACGGGCTATTTGCGCCTCCCCCCCTCGGACTTAGTCAAAGTGTCTCACTGCCACTGGGCCCTCGGCAGTCTGTTGCTGGCCGCGGCCCCCTTCTATCCCGTCGCACTCAATAAGCTCGTTGGCCTGGGGGCCGGTATATTCCTCACCCGATATGCAATCATGCAGGGGCGCTATCCCAGCCGACAGCGCGTTGGTGAGATTTGGGTTTGCCTCGGCCTTTTAGAAGCCGCCGCCATAGCGCTTTATGTGGGATTGACCCTCCCGGTTTTGGGCGGGCTGGCGCAGCTGACCCAGCCCTGGATAGGGGCCTTCGCCTCCCTGCTGGCCGCAGGGGTCTACCTGCTGCCGTGGCGGCAGTGGGGCTGGTCTCCTCGGACCTGGCGCTGGACGGCTGTGCTAGCCCCTCTGTTTGTCATCCTTCCTAACCTCCTGCGGGGCGCAGGGGGCCCCAACCTCATCAGCTTGGTGATGATTGGCGTGTTCTATGGCTGGCTCGCCCGGCAGCGCCAGCAGCCCCGCTGGCTTTATGTAAGCCTCCTTTTACTCGCCTGGGGCATTTGGCAGTTTCTCGCACCACAGGACGGCGTCTTTGCCCAGGTCTGTCTGATGGGGCTGTCGGTTTTCAGCATCACTGGATTTGAGCCTGCCTGCCGCTCGGAATCTGGGCGAGTCCTATCCCACCGTCTCCGCTGCCTGGGCTTGGGGGTGATGGGTCTATTCGCGCTTGGCCTCTATGCTGAACCTGGGATTGTGCCCGGCGTGCTGGGGCTGGTGGGTATTTTCATAGGGCTAAGCCTGCGCATCCGCGCTTTTCTGTACGTCGGAACGGCGACGTTTCTGGCGATTGTGTTCTACCAAATGGCGCTGTTGGTCTCTGTCTATCCCATGCTGAAATGGGCCATCGGCTTGCTTGTTGGCCTAGGACTGATTTGGGTCGCTGCTAGCTTTGAAACCCGTCGTCGGCAGTTCGCCGCAGCACTTCATGCCTACCTAGCGACTCTTGAGGACTGGGCCTGAGGAATCGTAGTTCAGGCCTCAAATTATAACCCTAGGCAGTCTAGTGAAAAGATTGTAAAAGTTTTACCAAATTGCCGGCCTGCTGATGACCCATACCGCGCCCAGCGATAGCATCAAAGCAGTATTGTCCTATGGTGTATTGCCGTAACTCCGCCATCGGTTAAGACCTCAAGCTATGCCAACTCAACCTCGCCTGATACCTTTAGGGGCCACCGCTTGCCTCGCCGCTGTTTACCTCACCCTCCTGTGGCGGCTGGGGGACACCGCTCACTGGGGAATGAGCGTCATTTTTGGCATGGCGATCGCCTCCCTACTGTGGGATGGGCGCCAAGCGGCGGCGGCAGGGGAGTCTGCGACGAAGGGCAAAGAATGGCCGCCGGGGGCGATCGGCTTCACGTTAGGGATTATCCTTATTGCCGTCGTCCTAGGCCTGAGCCTGCCCTTGGCCAACAGCGAGACGTTCATTCGCCTGATGCCGCTGGTTGCTGGTGTTGGGGTCACGCTCTTGGTCGCTGGCTTTCGGGGCCTCGGCGTTTACTGGCAAGCGCTGGCGCTGCTGTTCTTCCTCAGCGTTCCCCGACTTATATTTTCTCTGATTCAAGATATCTCGCCCATCACGGCTCGGCTCTCGGCGATACTGCTGTGGTATGTCGGATACAACCCCCAAATTGACGGCGTCTACATTACGCTCAAACAGACCACCATTCAAGTTTGGGAAGGCTGCTCTGGGGCTGAAAGCATTTGCTACATGATAGGCATTGCGGCGGTCTGTCTCGTGCTCTATCCGGTCAAAAGCTGGATGTTCCAGCTGACCGCCGTTATGGTCGCCGCCCTGCTGGGATTCGTGATCAACGCCGCCAGAGTCTCGCTCCTCACCGTCCTGATGATGAAAGGCAACACCGATGCTTTCTTCTACTGGCACGAGGGCAACGGGTCGCTCATCTTTGGCGCAGGGGCTGTGATTCTATTTGGCGTGTTTTATTGGGCTGCACTGCAGCTCATGCGTGAGCCAGCACCGCTGCCCAATACTGGCGCGTCCCTTCACCAACCATTGATAGGGATTAAGCCCGCTCGCTTCCAGCAGTCAGCACATCTTCCAATAGAGGGGAGAGAGAATCCTGCAGGCGCCCAGCACGAATAAATTCGGCATAGGTATCTGACTCAATCGCCAGCATCTCCTCCTGGAGCTGTTCCACCAGCAGCTCTCGAAAATCGGGGTGCTGCCGCTGCAGCGCACTGATCTCCTCTCGAATGCTGCCCAGCTGGCCGGCCACAAGCGCCCTCTGATATTCGTAATACTCTTCCTCAATTTCTTTGCGCTCAAGCAGCTTACCCAGGTAGTCGAGCACCCGGTCTAGGGCCACCCGACGGGCGATCGCCTCTAGATAGCGCTGGCGCTCTGGCGCATCCCCCAGCAAATCCAGCCGGGCCAGCAGAGGCTGCACCGTCATCCCCTGCACCAGCAGGGTAAACAGCATGACGCCAAACACCGTGGCGATAATCACCTCTTTGCCGGGGAAAGAATCCGGCACGCTGAGGGCCAGAGCCACGGACACCGAACCCCGCAAGCCGCCCCACCACAGGACGGTCTGGTCTTTGAGGGGCAGGTCGCTTTCCACAATGGCGTTGCTGACGGTGCTCAGACCGTAGATGCCAATGGCGCGGGTGAGGATGACAAACGCGATCGCAATCAAAATCAGCTCGAAGTTTTCCCCCAGGCTGCCAAAGCGAATTTGGTCGCCGATGAGCAAAAACACGATGGAGTTCACCAAAAAGGCCACAAACTCCCAAAACTCAGACACAATTAGTCGGGTGCGGGGATTCATGCCGATGCGGGAGCCAAAATTACCCAGGATCAGCCCCACCGTCACCACAGCAATCACGCCAGATCCCCCCAGCTCCTCTGCAACGACGTAGGTGCCGTAGGCTGAAATCAACGTCAGCGACTGCTCTACAAAGGGTAGGTCAAAGCGCTGGGTCAGGTAGGAGATGCCGAAGCCAATCAGGCTGCCCATCCCCACACCCACACCCACAAAAGTTAAGAAGCGCACGATGGCGATAGGGATGGTTAGGGTCTCGGTTTCCATGGCCGAGCCCAAGAGCAGCAAAAACGCCACAACGGCTACACCGTCGTTGAACAGACTCTCCCCCTCCATCAGCACCGTCAGTCGCTTGCCGACCCCCAGCTCCCGAAACAGCGCAATCACAGAGACGGGGTCAGTGGCAGACAGGCTCGCCCCAATCAGCAGCGCAGTCCCCAAGGAAAGGCCCGCCAAACTGTGCAGGCCCCAGCCAATACCGCTCACCGAGATCACTACACCCACAATGGCAAACAGACAGATGGGAATCAGATCCTCTTTCAGGTTGTTCCACTCTAAATTCCAGCCCGCCTCAAAGAGAAGCGGCGGCAGGAAAATCAGCAGAATCAGCTCTGGGGAAAGGGTGACCAGCCGGATGTCTAAAATTGCCAGCGCCAGCCCCACAATCACCAGCAGCAGAGTGTAGGGAATTTGGCGAACCAGCGCGAAGGTGCGGGAGAGCGCCGCTACGCTGAGGGAGACGCACAGCACCAGCAAAAACTGAGCCAGCCGGTCCTCAATGGCTATTTCTAGCGCAGCCTCACCGGCCACAACCTCAGCCGCGGCCCCAGCGGCAGTGCTAGCCGCGCTGGCCAGTAGTGCGATCGCATCTGTCATCGGCGTTCTCTACTCCATCCCTTCTAGGTAAGCCTCGTACCCCATTGAGTCTAATCGCTTTTGTTTCTCTAGCACCATCTCTTTAAGACGGGTTCGATACCTAATGACTTTTCCGATGAGCGCTGGGCGATGGCTGGCTAAAATTTGAACGGCCAGCAGCCCGGCATTCTGCCCGTTGCCAATGGCCACCGTCGCCACCGGAATGCCCCGGGGCATCTGCACAATGGAGTAGAGGGAGTCCAGCCCGCTGAGGGCGCGGCTGGCCACCGGCACCCCGATAACAGGAAGTGGGGTCAGAGCGGCCACCATCCCCGGCAGGTGGGCCGCCCCTCCCGCTCCCGCGATAATCACCTTCAGCCCCCGCTCGTGGGCCGTTTTGGCATACTGCACCATGCGGTCTGGGGTGCGGTGGGCAGAGACGATGGCCACCTCGTGGGGCACGTCAAACTCTTTACAGACAGCGATCGCGGCCTGCAGGGTGGGCAGGTCGGAGTCGCTGCCCATGATAATTCCAACCTCTGGTGCTGACATAAGGCTCATCAAATAAAAAACGGACGGAACAGCTCGCAGCCACCCCGTCCTTACCATAAGCCCAGACCATAGGCCCAGAGCTGCAGGCGTTAGTCTTCGTGGTCTTCAAAGGGGTCGCTCAACTCCTCTGACGGCGGCCCAAACGAGGTGTATAGGGCGTAGGCCGTGACGCCCAGCAGCGCCATGGCGATTGAAATGCTAAAAACTGTTGCGGGTTCCATTATCTTGTCAACCTAATGTAACGGATGGGTGATATGCTTCTATATTATTACGGATCGTTACAAAGATTAAGGCATTAGATTAGTAGGTCACCCATGGCACAGCAGACGCGACTCGGAAATATCCTCAAACCGCTTAACTCTGAGTACGGTAAAGTTGCTCCCGGCTGGGGCACAACGCCGTTGATGGCGGTGTTCATTCTGCTGTTCTTCGTATTCTTGCTGATCATCCTGCAGATCTACAACTCTTCTCTGATTCTGGAAGGGCTAGACGTGGACTGGTCTACTCTGGGTGACTAAATAACGGAAAGAAAGCATTTTGTAGAGATGCTTCTTGTTCATCAGCTCAAGTAGCGCTTCAGGTAAGCACGCTCCCCTGAAGCGCTCTGCGTCGAGCTTTGCGCTATGGCTCGATACGAATCTCATGTCAAATTCTTGCTGCAGGAAGCTCATGCTAGATTTGAGCAGGTTCAGCGCGTGTCTTGCCTACGAATACAGGGCACCAATAATGGCGCGCTTGGGATTTGATGAACTTACGAGTAGGTCTACTGATTGCCCCCTGCAAAAAGCCTTTGAGCGCTTCGTCTTGTGGATGGCTGCGCCAGAGGTATACCGTTTTCCTCGGTGCACATAAGTGTATTCAATCCGCCCTCGATCTTTCACAAACCAAATTTCTGTTACCTGCCCGCTAATTCTTTCTCCAGTCGAGAAGAGTGTCTGAAACGAGCGAACCCGCCAAATCTCCAGCGGAATGCACAGGAGTGTCACAACAGAAGCTATCGCCACGCATATTGGTATCGCATCGGCATTGAGTTCAGTACCACTGCGAGAGACGAATGAAAAGCCGAGGGCTGAGGCGATAGACAAAGCCAGACACAAACCCCACACGACAACGGGCATGAGCGCGCAGAGAAATGCCCACCAATCGATAGTGATAATGCTCATGAGAGACGGAGTCCGACGGGGTGTCTTTCGCTGTGCGCTTGGTCTGACCTGAGTTGCCGTTTGTTTGGAGGTGGCTTGTGTGTGGGCAGCTTGCCCCTGGAATGTTTGCTTTGACTGTGGCACCATTTGCCCCTGAGAATTTGCTCCTTTACTCGCGGCATGATGCTCTTGTGAGCTGGAACCTTCGTCAATCTTTTTCAGCTCTGAAATCAACCGATGAGCAGCGTAGAACAGTTTAGAGAACGGGTCTTTCCGCTCGCAAATATCCGCTTTAGGTGCAACATAAGCTCGCACCCCGTTGAACGTGACAAAGTAAAACACCACCTGGTTTGGCTGGGGAAGCGGAAAGTCTCGAACTGAGGTAGCTCTGTTGTAGTAGTGTTGAGCGCCTCTCAATAGCGCTGTTGCGGCCTTGCGGACTCGCTCATGCTCTCCGCCACCTAAAATTCCGCCGCCAGAGCTGAGATAAAGGCTTGTGGTTCCGTCTGCAACCGAGGTCAGGGTAAAAGCCCCCCGGGAAAGTCCCTCTTCCATCACTAGGGCAAGCACTGGATAGGGAAACGTCTCTTGGGTCAGATTGAGATCGCTTGGCCTGAGGTTGAGCACCGTTGACCGTAGTCTTTCGTAGACCTCACCAGCTCTTAACTTTGCCTTCATTACAATGCACTCCCGATTCCTAGGTTTAACCATACTCAACGATTGAGCAGCCCAAATTAGCAGTAGAAGCCCTTCACTGAAGAGAATTGCCACTGCTAATCCTTTCGCTGATATTTAGCTCCAACACCGCTTGGAGTTATGGAAAAAAGCAGCACCGTCGAGTCGCCAACGCGCTAGGCTATGGCTATTCGGCAATACTGCGGCGTCAGCAAACATTTAGGCGCTTCCGGCCAGCCGTCAAGGCAGTTACAAGGCTCCCCCGCTTATGACTCCCCACCGCATCCTCATTCTGTTCGCCCACCCTGCCTTAGAAAAGTCTCGCATCAACCATCAGCTCGTTGACGCCATTCGCGGGCTCGACGACGTTACGATTCACGACCTGTACGAGGCCTACCCCGACTTTCACATCGACGTGTCGCGAGAGCAGCAGCTTCTGGTCGACCACGACATCATCGTCTTTCAGCATCCCCTCTACTGGTACAGCAGCCCCGCCATCCTCAAAGAGTGGCAGGATCTGGTGCTGGAGTATGGCTTTGCCTTTGGTCACGACGGCACCGCGCTACAGGGCAAAAAGCTGATCTCCGCCATCTCCGCTGGCGGCAGCAAAGACGCCTACTGCCGTAAGGGCTACAACTTCTACAGCATCCGCGAGCTGTTGACCCCCTTTGAGCAGACGGCGCGGCTGTGCGGCATGGAATATTTACCCCCCTTTATCGTCTACGGCACCCACCAGCTGCAGGAGCCCGCTCAAATTAGCGCCCACGCCGACGACTACCGCAGCCTGATTGTCAACATGCGCGATCGCACCATCGACTGGGACGAAATGAGGCGCCACTTCGCCATTGACCAGGACGTTTGCCAAAACGGGCTAAAAGCCGAGGCGCCAGAAACCGACACGTCTGCACCACCTTCGGAGGTCAGTCATGCATAGCGATGGGTTGTTTTTTCAGGCATTTATCTACCTGCTGGCGGCGGTGCTGTCGGTGCCCTTTGCCAAGCGGCTGGGTCTCGGTTCGGTGCTAGGCTATCTGATTGCCGGGGTGATCATTGGCCCCTACGTGCTGAAGCTGGTGGGGGGCGGTCAGCAGGAAGACGTGATGCACTTCGCTGAATTTGGCGTGGTGCTGATGCTGTTCATCATTGGCTTAGAGCTGCAGCCGTCGCTGCTGTGGCGAATGCGGGGACCCATTTTGGGGCTGGGGGGCCTGCAGGTGGCGATTACCACCGGGGCGATCGCGGGCGTGAGTCTGCTGTTTCTGCCCTGGACCATGGCCCTAGCGGTGGGGATGATTTTCGCCCTCTCCTCGACGGCGATCGTGCTGCAGACCCTCGAAGAAAAGGGGCTGCTGAAAACCGAGGCGGGGCAGTCCGCCTTTTCGGTGCTGCTGTTTCAGGACATCGCCGTCATTCCCATGCTGGCGCTGCTGCCGCTGCTGGAGTCGCCAGAGGTCCAGGCCAACCGAGCGATATTGGTGGCGGCTCAGGAGGGCTCATCCCTGTCGGGGTGGCAGCAAACCCTAGTGGTGATGGGGGCTGTGGGGGGCATCATCGTGGCGGGGCGGTTTCTCATGCGCCCGGTGTTTCGCTTCATTGCCGATACGCGGCTGCGGGAGATTTTTACGGCCACGGCGCTGCTGCTGGTGATCGGCATTACGCTGCTGATGCAGTTGGTGGGCCTCTCTCCGGCTCTAGGAACTTTTGTGGCGGGGGTGGTGCTGGCGGAGAGCGAATATCGCCACGAGCTAGAGACCAACATCGAGCCGTTTAAGGGCCTGCTGCTGGGGCTGTTTTTTATCTCTGTGGGGGCCAGCATCAACTTCAGTATTCTATTTCAGCAGCCGCTGCTAATTCTGGGTTTGGTGGTGGGGCTAATGGTGGTTAAAGCGGCGATTCTATTTGGCTTGGGCCGGGGGTTTGGCCTGACCCTCAGCTCGAATGCCCTCTTTGCCCTGGCCTTAGCCCAGGGGGGAGAGTTTGGCTTTGTGCTGTTCTCCTTTGCGGAGCAGAGCCGGGTGCTGCCCACCGACATCACGGCGCCGCTGGTGGTGGTGGTGGCCCTGTCCATGGCGCTAACGCCCCTGGTGCTCATTGCCAACGAGCGGCTGCTTCAGCCCCAGTTTGAAACCCCCAGCGCCCAGCGAGATGCCGACACCATCGACGACGGGGAGACGCCGGTGATCATCGCCGGCTTTGGGCGCTTTGGCCAAGTGGTGGGGCGGCTGCTGATTGCCAACGGCTTTAGGGCCACGGTGCTAGATCACGACGCCTCCCACATCGAGATGCTGCGGCGCTTCGGCCACAAGGTGTTCTACGGCGACTCGTCCCGCCTTGACCTGCTGCACGCAGCGGGGGCCGAGCACGCCAAGCTGTTTGTGGTGGCGATCGATGACCCCGATCGCATTTTGAAGACGGTGGATTTGGTGCAAAAGCACTTCCCCCACCTGAAGATTTTGGCCCGCGCCATCGATCGCCGCCATGCCTATGCCCTGATTCGCCGGGGGGTGAGCGTGGTGGAGCGGGAGACGTTTGAGTCGGCGCTGGACATGGGGGGCGATGCCCTAAAGCTGCTGGGCTTTCGCGCCTACCGCGCCCACCGCGCCGCTCAGACCTTTAAGCACCACGACGAAGAAGCTATGCATGAAATGGCCGAGATGGAGGGCAACGAGCGGGGAATTGTGGCGCGATCGCAGCAGCTCTCTGAGGATCTGCGGCAGATTTTGCAGTCGGATGGTGATGATTTTGCCCAAGATGCGGACCAGGCCTGGGATACGACGGCCCTTCGGGACGCGATGCAGAAGAGACGGGTCTAAAAATGCCCGGGCAATGTTCACGCTCCATAATCTGCCGGTTTCGGTGCGCGATCGCCTTTCGATAGCAAGCGATCTTGCCTTGATACTGAACGAATGCGTCTCGAAGTGGAGCTAGCCTAGCCTGACGTGGAGCCAGCTTGTCTCCAAGTGAAGCTGGTTTACCTCAAGGTGAAACTGGTTTACCTTAAAGCGGAGTCAGTTCATCTTGAAGTGGAGTCAGTTTATCCGAAGGGTGAACCAACTCACTTTAGAGTTGAGTCAGCTCACTCTAGAGTGAAATTAGCTTAGCCGGATTGCCTAATGGCGTAACTGAGGCCCTTATCCCCAATCTCTTCTCCTAAGTTTGGGAGAAGGGGAGCGGGAGATTCAAGTCCCTCTCCAAATTCTGGGAGAGGGATTTAGGGTGAGGGCTCAAAAGTAACATGCCCCTGGGCGATCGCCCCTAGTCCCTAACCTATTTTCTCAACAGCGGCTAAAACTGAAGAAGATTGAGACGTGCAGCGCTGGGATAAGCCCCCCATGATTGAAACCGTTGTTGGCGCGATCGCTGGCCCGATTTTGGAGCAGATTTGGACTGCTGGCGGCAATGCCTTAGGCAATAGGCGAGAGCAGCGGGATAAGGACGAGATGGAGCGTAAGCTGATTACCGCGATTCGCCGCTATGAGGACCGCTTTCGCGATCGCCACGGGCAGATCAAGGTGATGCCGGGACTGATGAAAGACCCAGTCTCTTTGGATTCCATCTACACCGCCGTAAAGCTGCTGGATAATCGCGATGTCCGCTACTTTCGCACCGAGCAGGATTTAGAAGAAGCGTATCGCCGTTCAGCGCGGCGCAGCTTTCGGCTTGGTTCGGATAAGCGCGTCGATGGAATGGAAATTGCCAATCAAAAGCAGTACCTGATGGTGCTGGGCGGTCCGGGAATTGGCAAGTCGACGTTTTTGCGCAAGCTGGGGATTGAAGCGCTGAGGAAAGAGGGTCAGTTTAAGCTGGAGCGTATTCCAGTTTTTATTGAGCTGAAGACGCTGCGGGAAAAGAGTGTCGATCTGTTCAAGGTGGTTGCTCAGGAATTCGAGACCTGCGGCTTCCCGGTGGCGGAGGATTTCACGTTAAGGGCGCTGCAGCAGGGCAGTCTGCTGGTGATGCTGGATGGCCTAGATGAGGTGCCGAGGCAGAACCTCAACACCGTCACCGAGCGCATTGAGGATTTTGTCGACCGATACGACCGCAACTGCTTTGTGGCCTCCTGCCGCATTGCCGCCTATGACAGCAGCTTTCGCCGCTTCACGGATGTCACTATTGCTGAGTTTGACGACGAGCAGATTGAGCAGTTCATTAAGCGGTGGTTTAACTCCAGACAGGATAGGCAGGAGCAGACAGCTAAGCGCTATTGGGAGCTGCTCTCCCAGCCAGAGAATAAAGGTGCTAAGGAGCTGGCCCAGACGCCGCTGCTGCTGACGTTTCTCTGCCTGGTGTATGACCGGGAGCAGACGCTGCCCAAGGTGCGGAGTACACTGTACGGGGATGCGCTGAACATTCTGCTGAAGGAGTGGGCAGCGCAGAAGCGGCTGGAGCGGGATCCAATTTTTGAGGGATTTTATCCCGATTTAGAGAAGGAGCTGCTGGCCCAAATTGCCTACGATAGCTTTGTGCAGGACCAGCTTTTCTTTTCTAAGGCTGAGCTGATTGAAAAGATTGCCGAGTTTTTGTCCGATACGCTGGACGTGCCGAAGCGGCTGGATGGGGAGGCGGTACTGAAGGCAATCGAGGTGCAGCAGGGGCTGCTGGTGGAGCGGGCGATGGAAACCTATTCGTTCTCTCATTTGACGATTCAGGAGTATTTGACGGCACAGTACGTTGTTAGCAATAACCTAGTGGAAAATGCCGTAGCAGCACACGCTCTAGACGAGAAGTGGCGAGAAGTGCTGTTGCTGGTGGCCGGTCTTTTAGGGCGGCAGCTTCAAAGATTGCTGATTGCTCTAGAGCAGGAGGCGTTTAAGCAAGCGGAATCCAACCCAAAGCTCAGAGCATTGGTTGAATGGGCTGGGGTTGTGACAAATACACCCCAAGGTGACTATGGTGCTCGGGCAGCAGCACTGGCGATCGCCATCGACAGCGCCAGAGGCATCGACAGAGCCAGCGCCAGCGCCATCGACAGCGCCAGCGCCATCGACAGCGCCAGAGCCAGAGCCATCGACAGCGTCATCGCCAGAGCCAGCGCCAGCGCCAGCGTCATCGCCAGAGCCAGCGCCAGCGCCAGCGTCATCGCC
>JBHJHJ010000086.1:0-14025 GCA_050330955.1 Elainellaceae cyanobacterium
GCTACTACCGCTTTCCGACTCTCCATGGCGATCGCGTAGTGTTCGTCTGCGAAGACGATCTGTGGAGCGTACCTGTGGGTGGTGGCGTGGCGGTGCGGCTCACGGCAAACCTGGGCGAGGTCAGTCATCCGATGCTGTCTCCCGATGGCCAGCAGATTGCCTTTGTGGGCCGGGAGGAAGGCCACGCCGAGGTCTACGTGATGCCTGCAGCGGGGGGTAGCGCCGAGCGATTGACCTTCCTGGGGGTGGGCGCTCAGGTGGTGGGCTGGAGCCCAGATGGAGCGTCCATTATCTTTGCCAGCAGTGCCGGACAGCCCTTTCGCCGCCTGACTCAGCTGCACAGCGTGAGCGCTGAGGGCGGCCTGCCACAGCTGCTGCCCTACGGTATGGCCCACAAGGTATCATTCGGTCCGCAGGGGGGCGAGCTGCTGGGGCGAAACATCGGCGATCCGGCCCGATGGAAGCGCTATCGCGGCGGCCTAGCTGGGGTGATGTGGATCGACGTCAGCGGCGACGGCCGGTTTGAGCGGCTGCTGGACCTCCAGGGTAATATTGCTGCGCCGATGTGGGTGGGCGATCGCATCTACTTCATCTCCGACCACGGGGGCATCGGCAACCTCTACAGCTGCACGCCCCTGGGCGAGGACCTGCAGCAGTTGACGAACCACAGTGAATATTACCTGCGCAACGCCACTACCGACGGGCAGCGCATCGTCTATCACGCCGGGGCAGACCTATTTTACTTTGACGTGGCCTCAGGCCGCGAACACCGCATTTCGGTTGAGTTCCACAGCCCCCACGTGCAGCGGCAGCGCAAGTTTGTTGACCCGGGCCATTATCTCGAAGACTACGACCTGCACCCCAAAGGTCACGCCACCCTGATCACCAGCCGGGGCCAGAGCTTCAGCTTTGGCCATTGGGAAGGGGCCGTGATGCCGCTGAAGCCCGCTGAGTCCGGGCGATATCGGCTGACCCAGTGGCTTCCCGATGGGGAGCGGTTCGTGGCGGTCAGCGTCGGGGCAGAAAGGGCGCTGTCAGAAAATTCATCTTCAGGGGAGACGACCCAAACCGGTACAGAGGTCTTAACGGTTTTAAGCGCTGACTTCGAAACAGCACCCGTCAGATTAGAGGGCCTTGATGTTGGCCGTGTGGTAGACCTAAAGGTGTCCCCCGTCGGCAATCAGGTGGCGCTCTCTAACCACCGCCACGAGCTGATCTGGGTGGATTTGGACAGCCAGCAGTCGCGGGTGATGGACCGCAGCGCCTATCAGCGCATCCACGGTTTCGACTGGTCTAGCGACGGCGCGTGGGTGGTGTACGGCTTTAGCGAGACTCAGTATACCTCCTCGATTAAGCTCTGCCGCGTCGACAGCGGCGAGGCCCACCGCCTGACATCGCCGCGCTTTTTCGACTATGACCCCAGCTTCGATCCCCAGGGTAAGTTTATCTATTTTCTGTCGATGAGGGAGTTTAACCCGGTCTACGACAGCGTTTACTTTGACCTCAACTTCCCCCGCGCCACCCGCCCGTTTCTCATTTCCCTGCAGCGCGATACCCTGTCTCCCTTTGTGCCGCTCCCTAGACCGATTGCCGAAGACGAGAAGGAGGATGAGGTTAGCGATAAGGATTCTGGTCGGGAGAATTCTGGCAGTGATGACTCGGTGGATACAGGCAGTCCTCAAGCCGCATCTTCCGGCGATCGCCCTAATGAGGCCCGCCCCAACAGCCCAGAGCCCAATAACCCAGAACCGGTGGCCATTGACCTAGACGGCATCGCGCAGCGGGTGGCGGGTTTTCCGGTATCTGAGGGGCGCTACATGCAAATTGCGGGCCTCAAAGACGGCGTGCTGTTCAGCTCTGAGCCCATACAGGGCAGCTTGGGCGGCAACTGGGCCAGCACAGCGCCGGCAGCGGACGCCAAGATCGAGATCTACGATTTTAAGACCCAGAGCTGCGAGCTGGTGGCGGAAAAGGTGACTGATTTTAAGATAGGGCCAGATCACAGCACCTTGGTCTATCGATCCGGCGATCGCTTGCGGGTGTGCGCCGCTAAGGCCCAGCCCGAAGGGGACGACGGTGACGGAGATGAGCCAAGCCGCAAAACGGGATGGCTAGATCTAGAGCGGGTGCGCATTTCTGTGCTGCCCCAGCAGGAGTGGCAGCAGATGCTAGCGGAGATTTGGGGCCTGCAGCGGGACCACTTTTGGACAGAAGACCTCTCGGGGGTAGATTGGCGGCGGGTGTATCAGCGGTATCGCCCGCTGCTGGACCGAGTTTCCACCCGCTCCGAATTTTCTGACCTGGTGTGGGAAATGCAGGGGGAGCTGGGCACCTCCCACGCCTACGAGATGGGGGGCGACTACCGAGAGGAGCCAGACTATGCCCTGGGGTTTTTAGGGGCAGACTTTAGCGCTGACGGTGACGCCTACCGCATTACCCACATCGCCCAGGGAGATTCCTGGAGCAAGCAAGCCTCCCCCCTGCAGGAGATTGGGGTGAATATCCAAGCGGGCGATCGCCTTTTAGCCATCAACGGTCAGCGCCTCACGCCTCAGGTTTCGCCCCATGAGATGCTGGTGCACCAGGCCGGCTGCCGGGTGCAGTTGACGGTGGCGCGTAACGGGGAGCGCCGCACGGTGACGGTCAAGGCACTGGAGAGCGATCGCCGCCTGCGCTACCGCGAGTGGGTGGAGCGTAACTACCAGCGTGTCACTGCAGCAACCGAGGGCCGGGTGGGCTACGTCCATATTCCTGACATGGGCCCCCAGGGCTATGCCGAGTTCCACCGCTATTACTTTGCGGAGGTGCACAAAGAAGGGCTTCTGGTGGACGTGCGCTTCAACGGCGGTGGGCACGTCTCCCAGCTCATTTTAGAGAAGCTGGCCCGCCAGCGCATCGGCTATGACGTACCCCGCTGGGAGCAGCCCGAACCCTATCCCTCTGATTCAATGGCGGGGCCAATCGTGGCGCTTACCAATGAGCATGCAGGCTCCGACGGTGACATCTTCAGCCACTGCTTCAAACTGATGAATATCGGTCCACTGATCGGCACCCGCACCTGGGGTGGCGTCATCGGCATCTGGCCCCGCCATCAGCTCATCGATCACAGCATTGTCACCCAGCCCGAATATTCATTCTGGTTCAAAGACGTAGGCTGGCGAGTGGAAAACTACGGCACTGATCCTACGATTCCAGTAGAAGTCCCTCCCCACGACTGGGCTGCAGGGCAAGACCCGCAGCTCCAGAAGGGTATCGAGGTGATTTTGAGGCAGCTAGCGGAGAACCCGGTCAAGCTGCCTGACTTTAGCGATCGCCCCCGACTGCATCTGCCGTAGCAGGGCTAGGGCGTAATCAGGCGCCCCCGGTAGGTCATCCTGTCAGGGATACTGAGGCTTTTGGGCGGTTTTTGAGGAGGAGACGGCTGGGACGCGGGGCCTTGAGCCTCAACCGCCTGGGCTTTGATCTCCACCGAGCGGCCTCGATAGGTGCCCTTAGCGCGACCTAGGCGATCGCTCGGATCATCGTCCCCATGAGAGGATGAGCTGTCCATCGTTTGGGCCGTTTTACTCGCCACAGCGCGCCCGCGATACATTAGCGGGGCTCTCTTGCTGGTAGGGCGGGATGGGAGAGCGGCTGGCATTTCAACAGCAGTCTGCATTTCCTCCATTGAAGTTGCGGACTCGGTAGATTTCTGCTCATATGGAAGCGTTGCCTGGTCAAGGTAGCACCCACTGCGCAGTTCAGACTCGGTAACCGAGGCTCCTGTCAATACGGCACGGCCAAAATTAGTTCTCGCAAACTTAGCCTCAGTCAAATCGACACCAGCTAGGTTTGAATCCTGAAAGGAGGTTAAGTTCAGTAGCGATCGCTGTAAATTGGCCTTGGGCAGCTGCGCATTCTTGACAACCGCCTCCGATAAATTTGCTTCTGCCAAAACGGCTTTAGATAGATTCGCACCGGTTAGATTCGCTCGAATAAAGCGCGCGCCCACGCAAACTGTTTCGGTAAGGTTGGCATCAGCTAAGACGGCATACTCTAGCTTAGCCGTGCTGAGGATGGCGCTAAAAAGGTTAGCATTGGTCAAGTCCGCTTTCTTTAGATTAGCGCCAGAAAAATCAGCGCCTTCCAAATTGGCCTGGTAGAAATTGGCGCCCTTTAACTTTGCGCCTTTAAAGTTAGCACCCCTGAGATCTTGATGAGAAAAGTCATGTTCCGAAAGATCGGCATTAGCAAAGTCCTTCGGATGACGCTGTATATTTTCAGGGTGTGTCATTGGGGGGTCTCTATCTTGGGATAGGGTCTTGCGACAGGAGAGTTAATACAAGGTTAACCGGTATCAAAAAGCGTTGTTATAAAGGGAATATAAACCACGCCCCCTTTTTTACTAAGAAAGGGTTTAGCTCTCGATCAGGAAGAAACAAGGGAGGCAATATGGGAAGCAATCTTCTCATCAGCGCGGGTTGTGGCCTAGCTTAGGTGGGTTTTACGGTTCGATAAAGCTATGCCCTTGAGCCAACTAAAATTTAGTGCCCCGAGGCGTGCTCTGATTTCGTATACGCGAAGAACTGACTCAAGTATTACTATGCAATACCATGCGATCGCTACAGACTACGACGGCACGCTGGCCACAGACGGCGTAGTGGATAAGGTGACCCTTGCCGCTCTTCATCGCTACCGCGAGGCCGGGGGGCGCTTGCTTATGGTGACAGGCCGGGTGCTGGCCGATCTACAGCAGGCTTTTCCCGAGATCGATATCTTTGATGGGGTTGTGGTTGAAAACGGGGCCGTGTTCTTTCAGCCAGCCACAGGGGAGATACAAAATCTAGGCGCGCCGCCACCAGAGGCCTTCGTTGAGGCCCTTGTGGCACAGCAGATTGGCCCCATTCACCGGGGCCACGTGATTGTATCTACCTGGCAGCCCCACGGTGAGGCCGTGCAGCGCACCATCGAAACCATGGGATTAGAGGCGCAGATTATTATGAACAAGCGGGCTGTCATGGTGCTGCCCAAGGGCGTCAATAAAGCGACAGGACTAGCCATTGCCTTCAGGCAGCTCAGCCTGACCCCTGAGCGGGTAGTGGGAATAGGGGATGCTGAAAATGACCATGATCTGCTGCTGGGCTGCGGACTGGGTGTGGCAGTTGACAACGCGCTGCCTAGCGTTAAGGCGATCGCTCAGCGGGTGACGACTCAGCCGAGAGGCGCAGGGGTCGCAGAGCTTGTGAACTTGATTTTGGATGGGCACATATAATCTCCTTTCAGAGACTATTCCCGGATTATTCCTGGTCTATCCCCGAAATTACAGAATCATGTGCTGTAGTCGCCTTTAGCAGGTTGATAGACTAAGCCCCAAAAATGAATAATTTTATCTCAGCGTACATTCCGCCTCGCAGCCCCATCCCCAATGGAGCCCCTGCTGCCAAAGAACACCGCACACTTCTGCAAGAGGTTGTGGAAGGCCTACCCGATGGTTTTCTGATTCTGACTCGGGACGGCGGCATTGTTGGCAGCAATAGCAGCGCTCGCGCCATCTGCCGCCAACTTGGCGATGCCTCAAATCCAATCAATGACGCGCCTCAAGCCATTTGGCAGATTTGCGTGCCCCTGCTTAAGGCGGCCCGGCTCTCATCTGAACAGGCCCTCCAAATAGAGGGCACGGTAGGAACCGAAAAGTCAGCACTAGTGCGGGTCCGGGCCCGGTGGCTCCAGCCGGATAAGCCCGAGCGCATCCTGGTGCTGCTGGAGGACAAATATCAGTCCGCACGGCAGCGCGCGCTCCTAGAGGGCACGCGCTGCGGCCTTACCACCAGAGAAGTTGAGGTATTTCTCTACCGCTGCATCGACTACACTTATGAAGAAATTGCTCTGGAGCTTCAAATCACCGTCAATACGGTGAAAAAGCACGTGAAGAGCATCAATTCCAAGCGCGACGCTTGCCCTAGTGATATATCGGCATAAACCAAAATCGCATTGCAACTGGCGTTTCCCCGTGGGGAAATCCCAGTTGCCAGCATAGACGCGGCATAGGCTTAGAGCTTAATGGCCGTTCCGGTGCCCGTGATCAGTAGTAAAACCCCGGTTTCATCTAATCTAATCGTGCCGGTATTGACTTCGATGCCGATTACACCGTCTGCACCTAGGCGGGCAGCGCGGCGCTGGAGCTCTTCTATAACCTCTTGCTGCCCTTTTTCAAATACGCGCTCATACCCTGCGGTACGCCCCCCGATGATGTCTCGAATACCGGCAAAGAAGTCTCTCAGGGCGTTGCTGCCGTAAACCACCTCAGCAGTAACAATTCCCATGTATTCCGTAACGGTAGCGCCCTGAATGACGTCGGTCGTGGACAAAATCATTGGCCTTGCTCCCTTGATTCAAAAGGTCGATTCATTGTGCCATATCATTGTGCGATCGCCTTGAGGCCCAGGGGAGATTTGTTGCATCGGCTACTTGGCTGAAAACAATTTTGGTGCTGAACTAGCGCCCTGGAGCCGAGTGGCCGTGTTGCGCTAGCAGATACGCTCGCCAAATGGGGGCAGAACGGTTATGATACACTGCGGTGATTGTCAAGCCTTGTTCACGCTTTGTAGACTATGCCTGCTTCCCAAACTTCCCGGTTTAGAAGGCAATTTTTGGGAGTAGGTGGAAGCAGTCGGTGACAATTGCCGGTGTGTAGAGACAGCGTATAGAAGCCACAAACCTATGGGACGAGTGATTCTTAAAAGTCTTTTTGCGATTGGTCTAGCCGGACTAACGGCCTTTTCGGGCGTCGCCCCTGCTCGTGCCCAGGCCACCTCAACGCCGATCGCGCAGGGCACTGATGAGCGCTTGAATGACCTCTTCAAACAAGCTCAGGAGGCCGTAGAGGCTAATGATTATTCGCGGGCGATCGCGCTCTATCAAGAGGCCGCTCAGCTCAGCCCAGAGAACTCTCGAATCTTCTCAGGGATTGGGTATTTGGAAGCTCAGGAAGGGCGCTTCGAGGCCGCTGTAACCGCCTATCAGCGAGCAGTTGCGCTAGAGCCCGACAACGCCAGCTTTCAGGCCTCTTTAGGCTATGGCCTCGCCCAGCTTCGCGATTACGCCGGGGCTGCTGAGGCTTACCGTCGCGCGACCCAAGCCGATAGCAACAGCGCCGAGGCACTGCTGGGCTTGGGAGTCGTGCTAACGCGTCTGCAGGACTACGCTGGGGCTTTAGAAGCCTACCGCCAAGTGGCAGCACTACAGCCCAATAACGCAAGCATTTATGAATACATGGGCGCCCTTTTTATTCAAGATGGCCGTTACGAGGAAGCAGTGGATGTACTCCAACAGGCCACCCGCATTTCGCCGAGTCGAAGCAGCACCTACTACAACCTTGGCGTTGCATGGGTCAACCTTAACGAAATAGACGCTGGCATTCAGGCTTTTCAGCAAGCAGCCACTTTGGACCCTGACGATGCCTGGGTTCATCTACAGATTGGTGATATTATTCGAGCCCAAGGGCTGACAGATAGAGCGCTTGAGTCCTACCGGAGGGCTACGGCCATTGATTCCGACCTGGCAGAGGCCCATGCTCTAGTGGGCGATATCTACCTTGAGCAAGACAAATTCCTGCTCGCCGTCGTGGAGTATCAATGGGTGATCGAGCTAGATCCAACCTCAGCCGCCGCTCACTACCATTTGGGACGGGCGTTTTTAGGGAATCAACAAACTCAACAAGCCAGAGCTTCTTTTGAGCAGGCCCGCAAGCTCTATGAACAGCAAGGCGATAGGGATGGCGTTGCTCAAGCAGAGGCCGCTTTGACAGAGCTGTAGTTCGGACTGCGGCGGTAAAAAGCGCGCTAAAAAAACGGGTTGACCTGCCGGCCAACCCGAAATTTGGGAACGCTTAAGGAATCTTACTTCTGCATGACCAGCTTGACGTTTGCGCCTTGAAGCCCAGGACGCTTAACATCAGCCAGAGTCTTGTTGACCGCGTACTTCTGGTTAATGGAGTTGATGAGCTCAGTTTGGTTGTGCTTCTTAGCAACGCCCCAGAGGTCAGCAATCAGATCATAGGATCCGTCGCTGTTGAGGGACCAGCCCAAGTCGTACTCGCCCTCTAAAACAGCAACGATGTCAGCCCGAACGCGCTGGCTGTTGTAGCCGCGAACGTCAGCATCGGACTTAACCGTGATGCCTAGGTCAGCCAAGGAAGACTTCAGGATAGCAGCGTCAGTGATCTTGGTGCGTAGTGTGCTAAAGTGAGACATGAGTATTTTCTCCTGCGGAAATAAAGAGAGAAACAACGTTTTGACAGAGACAAACCGCAAGTGCCCGGAGGCGATTCACGGCTATTAAGGCTGCTAGCGGGGCTAGCCAATCCTCTGCACCCGTAAAGAGCGAAGAGGAAAGCTTGTTAGAACTCAAGCCGCTGATATTCAGCAACTGAGGAAGCGGCAGGACGCGCGCGCTGCCGGGCCCAATCTCTCAGGGCCGTTACCTGCTCGCTCATGGTTCTAGAAAGGGGTAATGTTGCTTTGATAGCTGCGATAATATCCAGCTGGGTGAATTCTCGATCTTGAGCAAACGCATCGTACATTGCGGCAATTAGCGCCTGTTCAATTTCTGCTCCCGAAAATCCATCGCAGACATTGGCCAACTGATTTAGATCGAAGCGACTGATATCCCGACGCCGCTTGGAGAGGTGAATGTTAAAAATTTCTTTTCGCTCCTCGGCATTGGGTAAATCCACAAAGAAAATTTCGTCAAATCGGCCTTTTCTTAGGAACTCACTGGGGAGCCGCTCAACCCGGTTAGCTGTGGCCATGACGAACACAGGAGACGTCTTTTCCTGCATCCATGTGAGAAACGAACCAAAAATTCGACTGGACGTGCCGCCATCGGAGTCGGCAGAGCCCGAAGAGCCTCCAAAAGCTTTATCAATTTCATCGATAAACAAAATGACCGGAGAAATTGACTCAGCCGTCCTGAGAGCATTGCGAAGATTGGCCTCTGAGCGACCTACAGTTGAGCCATCATAGACACGGCCCATATCCAGCCTCAGCAACGGTAGTCCCCAGAGCCGGGAGGTTGTCTTGGCAATCAGGGACTTGCCGCATCCGGGTACACCCAGAATTAACATTCCCTTTGGCTGGGGTAGACCGTACTCGCGCGCTTTTTCCGTAAACGCATTCGACCGCTGCTGGAGCCATCGCTTAAGCTCCGCCAAGCCACCGACCGAGTTTATCGTTTCATCTTCTTCAATGTAGTCAAGTATACCGTTACGGCGGATGAGCTGCTTTTTCTCAGAGAGAACAACATCAACTTCCTCATCCGTGAGTCGCCCTGCAGTGACCTGCGCCTTCCTGTAAACCTTTTCCGCCTCATCACGGGTCAGGCCAAGCGCAGCCTTCAAGAGCTTTTCACGAGCTTCGGTAGAGATACGCCGAGTCTTGATCTGATCGAGCTGCCTTGAGAGCACTTGATTGAGCTCAGACAGGGTGGGTAGTGGAAAGTCCAGTACGACCACCTCTTTCTCGAGCTCAATGGGAACTTGCTGAACAGGAGACATTAAGATGATGACTTTGTTTGTCCCTTTGAAGCTGCTAATTGCGTCTCGTAACCAGCGCGTCACGGCTGGAGAATCTAGAAAGGGATGAATGTCCTTGAAGACGTAGATTCCGGCTTCCTTTTGGCGTACAGTCCATTCAATAGCTGCCTCGGGGGATACCGTATTGTGGCTGGGCTGAGACGTGCCTCGAGAGGAGTCGTGCTCAATGATGCCACGGGTTACAGTCCACACGAATAGCTTATGTCCCGGCCTAAGCTGGGCAATTGTGCTGACTGCCCGCTCTTCCTCCGACGTCACAAGGTAGATCAAAGGGTATTGAGCCTGGATGAGTATGTTGAGCTCTTCTTTCATGATCAAACCTAACGCTGTAACAGGAAGACTAACGAACACCCCGAGCAAAGATCTGTAGTTAAAGGCAGTTTTGCTCAAGCACGCTCCAAACAAGGCTGTGGGGGACTAGCAGGGGACTAACTCTTCAGGGTCACGCTCTTGGTGGGGAAGAAATGCGTCATTGGAGGACTCTTCAATAGAGGACTCAGCGATCGCAGTGTCCTCAATAACGTGCGGACTGACTCGCCCAGCAGCTTCAGACCGACCACCAATCGCCAAGGCTTCTCCACCTCTGAGCACAAATTCAGTGCTGCACTTGGGACAGCTGTGAATCTGATGTGTGCGGCCATGGCTAAGAGTCTCGGAATGCTCGAGGTAGAGCTCCAGGGCTCGCTCGGCGATCGCAGACATGGGTTCAGAGTCAACAGCAGACTGAATCTTGAGTTGGCGATGCAGTTCTGGAGGAATGTATAACGTAACCTTTTGCTTGTCCTTCATATATTGATTAGACATATTCAAATACCCGGGTATGTTTGACAGAATAGGGGGTGGAAAAGATGCTGTCAAGACAGCATGCCGTCTTGACGTCATTTCTGTCACATATGTTTACATGCTTCTGGTTGGGGCGTCGCGGTGGGTATGCCGTATGCAGCGAAAACCATCCGCGAATTAGCGCCCCATAAGCACCGCACATCAGCAACACAGCTATGCTTAGCGGCATTGTTCACGGAATATCTGCTGATCACCAGCGCCGTGCTGATATCGAGTCCCAGACTTCTGTTCTACAACGGTACGTGAATCGCTGGCGGCGTGTAGCGCTCTGGCACCAAATCTTAACAGTCTCGTTCTACAGCAATCCTGAATGATTCATGAGAGGGGGCAGGCTCAGCCCGTCCCCCTCTCACTTCGCAGTTCACCAGCGATTTAATATCGCTACAACTGCCAATGGCAAGGGCTGATGCTAACTCGTTAAACTGGTGGCGGTTGGCGTAAAGCTCATAAAATAAGCATACGGTCGGTTCAACCGACTGAGCTGGTCCCGCCACTCCGGGACCGCTTCCGCAGCATTCCAACTACGGTCCGCTTTTGGCCGCCGCCTTACTATGACTACTCATCGACTACAGCAACACGCGATTCAATACACGCCTCGCGTCCTGCGGCGGGCCGAGCGAGCGGTTCGCTGCTCGCCCTTCTATCGGCGGCTGTTTGAAGTGATGCAGTGGCAGAGCGTTGCCCTAGGGGCAATTGCCGGTTCAGCGGGGGTCAGTAACCGCTACCTAAAGCGATCGCTGCCGGAGCTCTCCGTTGAAAATGAGCTGATGTGGCTCATCCAAACCGGGCTGCTGCGGCGCGAGGTCGATGGCCAGGGCCTTACAGATAGTTTCCGCCTCACCCCCCTAGGCCGCCAGCTGATTGAGCGCTGGAGTCAAGGCAAGAAATACAATAATTCTCCGTATTGGGTCGATTATCTCTTGAATAGTATTAACCGATGGGTCCGTCGACCTGCTTGGCTGGCCTAACGCAGGGCGATCGCAGGCCTACTTGCCTATTCGCTCGAGCGTCACGGCAAGAGCAGCATCAACATTACCCCAGCAGCACATATATTCTCGGAGGATTTGGATGAAAGCCATCATGGTTGTAGGGACGACCTCCCACGCGGGCAAATCGTTTTTAACCACGGCGCTCTGTCGCATCTTGCATCGCAAGGGAATGAAGGTCTCTCCCTTCAAAGCCCAGAATATGGCCCTCAACGCTTACGTGGCACCAGCAGGGGGAGAAATTGGTCATGCCCAAGCGGTGCAGGCTTGGGCCGCCGGGGTGATCCCCCGCATCGACATGAACCCAGTGCTGCTTAAGCCCCAGGGTGACCAAACCTCTCAAGTGATTATTCGGGGGCGCCCCGTCGCCAACGTCAACGCGGTGGAGTATTACGAGCGCTTCCTAGAACCCGCGTGGCAGGCCGTGGAAGAATCCGTAGAGCGACTCAAAGATGATTTTGACGTGCTGGTATGCGAGGGGGCTGGCAGTCCGGCAGAGATTAACCTGAAGCACCGCGACTTGGCCAACATGCGGGTGGCTAAGCATCTCAACGCGCCCACTATCCTGGTGGTCGACATTGACCGGGGCGGGGCCTTTGCCCATGTGGTCGGCACCTTGGAGTTGCTAGACCCCGACGAGCGATCGCTCATCTGTGGCATCGTCATCAATAAGTTTCGCGGGCAGCAGTCCCTGCTTCAGCCCGGGATTGAATGGCTTCAGGAGCGTACTGGCATTCCCGTCCTGGGCGTCATTCCCTGGATTGACCAGCCCTTCCCCGCCGAAGATTCGCTCTCCCTCGACGACAGAGCCGCTAGCCGGGGCCAAGACCTCACCATCGGCGTCATTCGTCTGCCGCGCATCTCCAACTTCACCGACTTCGACCCGCTAGATGCCGAGCCCTCGGTACACGTGCGCTACATCGGCCTCAAAGAGTCACTGGGCTACCCCGATGCCCTTATTATCCCTGGCTCTAAAACCTCTATCGCGGACCTGATTGCCCTGCAGCGCACGGGTATGGCTGAGGCCATTCAGGACTATGCAGCAGCGGGTGGAACTATCTTGGGCATTTGCGGCGGCTTTCAAATCATGGGACGCATGTTGGCCGACCCGGAAGGGGTGGAGGGCCACGAGGGCCGCTACCGAGGGCTAGATCTGGTGCCGCTGAAAACCGTGATCACGGGACAAAAGGTAACAAGGCAGCGTCTCGTCACCTCCCGCTATCCCCAGACTGGCCTTCCCGTCGCGGGATACGAGATTCGCCACGGACGCAGCCAGATTATGCGGACTGAACCCGCCGAAGAGAATGAGTCGACGTTTTATCCCGTATTTGACGATGCGAACCTAGGCATCGTGGACGGAGCCCAAGCCGTGTGGGGCACCTATCTACACGGCATCTTTGACAATGGCCCTTGGCGGCGCACCTGGCTCAACCGCTTGAGAAAGCAGCGGGGCCTAAGCTCTTTGCCCACGGGCATTCCCAACTATCGGGAGCAGCGGGAAGTCATGCTAGACGGCATTGCTGACACCGTTGACGCTCACCTGGACCTCTCTCCAGTGTTTGGAAAGCTGCAAGCCATGGGCTGAGGTGGTTACCATGGGTTATAGCTAATTGCTCTTCACGGTGGGTGTTTCAACATGACTGTCACAATCCACTTTTTACCCGACGATGTTACGGTAGATGCCGCTGCGGGTGAACCCCTACTGCAGGTGGCCGATCGCGCGGGCGTTACCATTCCCACAGGATGCTTGATGGGCTCGTGCCACGCCTGCGAGGTGGAGCTAGATGACGGCGTTGTGATTTGCTCCTGCATTTCTGCGGTGCCGGCGGGGCGATCGCAGCTTACGGTCAATATTGCGGTGGACCCCACTTGGTAACTTCTAGATTGAGCACTTCTAAATTGAATGCGCTGGAACCGCTGAACAGGGCCGTGGCTGAGGTTAAGGTCCACCAGGCGGCGATCGCCATGGGCAGCAACTTGGGAGACTCCCAAGCCATTCTGCGCAGTGCGGTTATGGCCCTCGAAAAGCATGGGGCGATCGGGGTTACTCGCCGCTCCAGCATTTACCAGACTGCTGCCGTGGGCCCACCACAGCCCGACTACCTCAACATGTGCGTGGTGGTGGAGACAACGCTATCAGCCCCGGCGCTGTTGCAGAGCCTGTTGGCGATTGAGCAGCAATTTGGGCGGGAGCGACGAGAGCGCTGGGGGCCTCGCACCCTTGATCTAGATTTGCTGCTGTTTGACGATGTGGTCCTTGAATTGCCCCACTTAGCGGTGCCTCACCCCCGGATGGCGGAGCGGGCGTTTGTGCTGGTGCCCCTGGCAGAGATCGCGCCAGACTGGGTGGAGCCGGTGTCGGGCAAGGTGATTAGGGCGTTGCTGAGGGAGCTGGCCATCTCCCCAGACAGCTGCAGCGCTACATGTAAAGCTGACCACAGACTCCCGTGAACACGGTCCCGCTGCTTTGGGGAGATTAACGAGCGTTTCAATTTGCACACTTCGGACCATCAGCAGCAAAAGTTTTTGCTACAGTAGGGAGCACGACGTACGCGGATGTAGTTCAGTGGTAGAACGTCAGCTTCCCAAGCTGAATGTCGTGGGTTCGAGTCCCATCATCCGCTT
>JBHJHJ010000087.1:0-4078 GCA_050330955.1 Elainellaceae cyanobacterium
ATGTCGGCGTCGGTGTGGCCAAAGACGCTGAGGCTAGGCTGCACCGACGGCATAATGTGGGGCGGAATGCCAAACAGATCCAGCATTTCGCTGTCCCAAGTGCGATCGCCTAGGTTGAGCAGCATGGTGCGGCTGGCGTTGCTGTGGTCCGTCGCGTGCACCTGACGGCCCGTGAGGTTCCACAGCGCCCAGGTGTCGACGGTGCCCGCCAGCACGTTGTCCCAGTTAGTTGAGGGGCGGTTTTGCTTCACCCAGTCAATTAGCCAGGCCAGCTTGGTGGCCGAGAAGTAGGCGTCCAGCACCAGGCCGGTGCGATCGTAAATCTTTTCAACGTGGCCCGCCTGGCGTAGCTTTTGGCACAGGGGGGCGGTGCGGCGGTCCTGCCAGACGATGGCGGGGTGGAGCGGCTCGCCCGTGGTCTTATCCCACAGCAGGCAGGTCTCCCGCTGCACCGTCAGCCCCACGGCGGCAATTTGGCTGGCCTCAACCCCTGCATCTTTTACCGCAGCCTGCATGGCCCAGCGCACGGCCTGCCAAATTTCAACGGGGTCGTGCTCCACCCACCCCGGCTGCGGATAGGACTGGTGCAGCTCTTTATAGGCCTGCCCCGCAATCTGCCCCGACCGATCGAAAATGATGGCGCGATTGCCGGTGGTGCCCAGGTCGAGGGCCATGACGTGGGTGGTAGGGTGGTTCGTCATTTCTAAAGTTGTGTTAACGGCGTAGTCTTAAAGTCAGCACCATCATAAACAGCAGATGGGGATCAAGGAAAATAGTGGCGATCGCGGGGGGCAAAGAATCTTTTGGTAAGTGTTTAGCGAGTATGGAAAACTGTGCCACATTCTGGCTTTACCCCCCCTTAATCCCCCTGAGTCCTATGGACTCGCTGCGCGAAAGCAATGGGGGGAAATCTGGGTTCTCCCCCTTTCTAAGGGGTAGCTATTGGGGGTAATACCAAGACGCTAAACAGACAAGTCCTTTACCTATACCGCCTCAACCGACTCTATCAGCACCCCCTGCATATCCTTCAGCTCAAACGCCCGCAGCGCCTCTATCGAGTCACCTAGATCTAGCCCCGGCGTCGTCAAAGCCACCTTCCACTCCCGCAAATTGAGCTGCAGCCAATCCGCCAGGGTCACCGTCATCGGCGCTCCGCCCATGTGACAGACAAAGGCCACCTGCTTCGGCACCATCAGCTCAGGCATGTCGCTCTCAGCTTCCTCCGGCAGCGGCTGGGTGCGCAGTCCGTAGAACACCGTCTTCTCATCGTCGCTGATGCGGTTAAAGCGATCGCGGGCCGTCAGGTTTTCCCCCAGCCAGGGGTTGGCCTTGCGGTACTGCCGCAGCTTCAGGTTGTGGCCCGTCCGCTCAGCGGATAGCTTCTCCACGTGGTAAGACACGCGGCAGACGTCGTGGCCGTCTTCCATAAAGGCCATGGCGATCGCCTTCAGCTTGTCCACGTCCAGGTCTTTCACCAGGGCCGCCTTTTCGCTCGCGCCCAGGGTGCCCAGCCCCTCAACTTCGCAGTCCTGACCATTATCGGTGAGGCAGTTTTTGCAGATTTCCACCACCTGCTCTAGGTCGTAGTCGGTGTGCACCATGGCGGCGGCGATCGCGTGCATAAACTGCCGCAGCGGCCCCAGCTCCGTGAGGCCGAAGGCCTTAAGACGCTTAAAGGTGTCGGGGCGATCGTAGAACTCTGGCGAAATTTGCCAGTCGAGGAAACCCGCCTCCTCCGAGGCCACTTTGACGCCGTACACTTCGTCCGTGTTGCGGAAAAAGCCCCAGGGGCTGCGCATGAGGGTGTTGAGGAAGTCCATGGGCAGGCCGGGGCTGAAGCCATAGACCCAGAGCTGGGTAGCCGGGTTGTCGTAGGCATTGTGCAGCACCTCAGGCAGGTTGTCCCCCAGGTTCCAGTTGACGGGCTGGTCCGTGGTGGAGATTTGGTTGCCCCGGCGCACGGTGTCGTGGTTGCCGCAGCCGGTAATCCAGCGATCGCCCTGGAACATCACTTCGCTCACCCGCCGCCACTTATAGTCCCAAAAGCCCTGGAGCGCGGGGGTGTTGTGGGCAAAAATCAGCGGTCCCCACTGGTAGGACTCGGGCCGCAGCTCAATCAGATCCCGGTAGGTGGACTTATCCTCCCAGCCCTCCTCAGGCCAGGGGCGCCCGTCCTCAAAAATGGTAAACAGCCGCCGCCGGTAGCCGCCAATGTCCTGCACCACGTCGCTCATGGCCAGCAGGTAGGCGTCGTCTTGCTCTAGGCGTCCCGACAGCGGGTTAAAGAAGCGGAAGTCTTGGCCGCCGTCGATGCGAATGCCGTCCGCGCCCGTGTCGTGCTTGCGGCGCTGCATTTCCAGCAGGAGCGCCCTCACCATGGGCAGCTGGTGGTTCAGGTCTTGGCCGTACATGTTGGGACCTTTGAGAAACTGACGGCTAATCAGCTTAATAGACTGGTTGTCGGCGTGGCCATACACCAGGTCGTAAATCAGTTGGATAGGGCCGGTGTGGAAGTTGTGTAGGGTGGCGATAAAATCCGTTAGCTCCTCTGGCCGCAGGCTCCCCAGCACCGCCGGATTAGTCGCTGATGCCCCCAAAATGGGCACGTCGTACCCCCAGTTTTGGGTGTTGGGCTTGCGCAGGGTCACCTGAATCGGCTCCTCTATGGGAGAAGGACCCGCTTCTAAGGTTGCTTTATCTAGGACCTCGAAGAATTCATAGCCGGGGCGGTCTTCTTCTAGCCGGTATTCAATCGTCGGCTCGACGGGCAAGAGCTGAATCGCGTCGTAGCCCACATAGTTTTGCTCATCTGGGGTCAGCGCCTCCCCCTGCGCCAGCTTTTTAGACAGGGTGCGATAAATTCGCGTCAGCCCCTCTATTGTCCCTTCTTTAGAGCCCGTGTTGACGTGGATCTGCAGGATATTGACGGGAGACGGGACGCGGGGAATGATTTCGTCTGGCGCGCCCAAGGGGTCGATGACGTCCTCCAGCGCTTCTTCATCGTCGCCTTCGGGACGATACCCCGTTTGCTGGAAGTACCACAAATCAGTCCGCTGCTTCTGCAGCGAGGCAATGTTGTAGACTTCTGCTGGTCCAAACACGCCATAGGGCAGCGAATAGGGAATGACGTCGCGAATCAGCCGGGCGCTGTCGTGAATGGTGTCGCGGAAGCGCAGCCAGTAGAGAGAGCCCGCCACGTCTCGGCTGCCTGGCCTCAGCCCAGACACAATACCCCACAAAAATTCGCCCTGCTGGGGCAAAGCGACACAGTCGCGCCGAAAGGCGACGGTCTGTTCCGCTTCCCGAAACTGGATGGGCTCCAGCGGCGTAAAGACTTCCAGATAGATTTCCCGGGCGGTCTGAATCACCTCGCCCGTCAGGCCAGGGGTCCAAAAGCCAATTTCCGTTAGGCCATCTTCCCGGTAATGAGCCCCCAATCGTCGGGCGAGCTGTTGGCTTTTTTGCAGGTAGGTCGCCCCTGAATTTGCGACGCCTTCTGCCCAATCGAGTAGCGCTTGGGTTTCAGCTCCCATGAGCTGAATCAATGGAGAGTCGTTCACAGTAATTATTTTAGAAGTTAAGGTATATGAAGCCAGCAATAGCTTAGCAGCCATGACCTCTGGCTGGGGCGATCGCTACAAAACTCAATCCGCAGGTCATTCGGTGCTGACAACCCAAGTTTGAATAAGGACACGGCGATGAGGCTTGGGATGTCAGCGGTGAGACTTTTAGCGTCGGTGATGTCGTTTCAGGTGTCGGCTGTGTCGCTTTATGGGGCGCTGGCGAGACTTGAAGTGTGAGCGATGAGACTTTTAGTGTCAGCGGTGAGACTCTAGGTGTGGGCTGCGAGACTTTTAGTGTCAGCGGTGACGCTTTTTCGGGGCAAGGTCATAGACCGCTTACACAAAATTCTGTACAGTCTCCAGCCGCAGCGCCGATTGCTTAAAATTGACTGACTTAAAATAGATTACGTAGGGGACATGGCACTGTCTCTCAGCCAGCGTATTCTCCCAATCAGCGTACTCAATCAGTAACCCCCATGGCTAAAACCATCGTCCGTCTAGAGCAGGTCTGCAAA
>JBHJHJ010000088.1:0-6883 GCA_050330955.1 Elainellaceae cyanobacterium
GAATACGCCATTCCCTACCACTTGGGCTACTATCTGCCCTTCCGGGAGCGGGCGATCGCCCTAACGCAGGCGCAATACACCCCCGATTTAGCCCAACTGCAGGCCACAATTCGCCGCTATGAAATTGACTTTTGGCTCCTAGACGGCAATGCTTTTGACCCTGACTACCTAGAAGACAGTTGGGTTGCCCAATACGCATCAGATTTTCAGGACGGGCTGATTCCTTTTTACAGCGGCGTAGCGCCTGCCTTAGCTGAGGTCGCGCCTACCTGTAGCGCCCTTAAGCTGCGATCGCTGCAGGTGATTGACGCGGGTTGTGTGTTGGATAAGACTTACGCAAATCATCCGCATGTAGGGCGAGCAGTGCCTGCCCTACGCTGATGGGATGCAGTTACTCACCGTTAAGCAATTGAGACTCGCAGGAGAGTAATCGCTACTCACCGTTGAGGGATAGGGACTCGTGGGAGAGTGATGGTTACCCGCCGTTGAGTAATTGGGACTCGTGGAAAGGGTGATTACCACTGGTAGGAGAGCGATTGGGGCTTGCGGAAGAGCGATGTTTACCCGCGGACGAGTGATTGGGACACGCTCAAGGCAGATTAGCTTAGCTGGGAGAATGGCGCTTGGACGTCGAGCTGAAATTCATTGGCAAAGGCCGGACCGGGAAGGAAACTGCTTGGCGCACAAGCGGCGAGACGCGCAAATATCCCAATGCACTACAACACTGTACAGAGGTAGTAGAGCCACAGGCTATCGAGCAGCGAGGGATCGCTCGCCTCGGACGCCCGCTTCCGCTTCCACGAATAAACTTCAACCTGCTCGAACCCAAACGCAAGCTGCTTGAGCTGAGCGCTAGGACGGCCATAGTAGGTTTTGAGGCGAAAGTTGTGGGATTCATCCCTAAGAATGAGGTAATCTGCGGTTGCCAAGTGCTGAGGGGTGACACCGGGGTTGCAGAGCCGCAGCAGCCCAAACATCACGAGATTGACGTAAGTCTTAAGGGGATTGAGGCTCAGGTGGGTTTTGAAGCTGAATGCTGGGGCGATGCCCGGCAGGCTGTGGCTGGAGAAGAACAAGTATCCGCCCGGCTTTCCCACCCGGTGGATCTCCCGCAAAATCTGGAGGCGATCGCCATGGGACACGTAGTCAATGCCGTTGAAGCTGAACAAAACGAAGTCGAAGCTGCCGTCGGCAAACCGGGATAGGTTCCTCGCATCCCCCACGGTTAAGCGCTCCACCTCGGGGCAGCGCCGCCGGCAGGCCGCTACCATTTCTGGGGAAGAGTCGATGCCCACGTATTCTCCGGCGAGTGGCGCAAAGTGCTGGGTAGTCCGCCCCCCGCCGACGCCGACATCTAATAGGGCCATTTCGGGCAGCCGCTCCCGGAAGCGCTCCAAAATAGCCTGCTCTGCAGGCTGGAGGCGGCTGAGCTGGGCGTAGTGCTGCACCACGCCTGCCGCGCTGTAGGTCTTTTGGTTGGCCTCGTCCACGGTCAAGACTCTAGGGCGCTAATCTGCACGGAAACAATCAGCGGGCTGCTAGGGACAGGAACGCCGTCGGCGATCGCCGGCTCAAAGTCCCACTCCTGCAGCACGCAGATCGCCAGTGCCTCATAGGATTGCCCCGCTTCCACTGGGATTAGAATGGGCTCACCCTCAGCGCTGAGGCGATCGGGGTCCACTAGCGCTATGGGAACAACTTGGCCCAGGGAATCGACCGTCACCTGGAGGCTAACGGTGTCTCCCAAACGGCGAACGCTTTCAGGGTCCGGAATACAGACTGAGGTTTGTGGGTCAGCCTCAAAAGTGCGCGGATTCTCTAAGGGATAGGGGGGCTGATAGCTCTGGGCGCTGTCTGCGGCAGGGGGATTGGGCGCCATGGAATCGGGCGCTACGGGCTCGGATGCCACGGCCAGGTCTGCTCGATAGGCTGCTGGCGCCGTCCGGCGGTTGGACGTCACGCTGGGCAGATCCGAGGAAGCCTCATTGGCAAGAGGATCAGATTCGGCGATCGCGGGGTCTGCCGTTGGCGAGTCCTCAGGACTGTCGTTTTCAGGGGACTCGGCTTTAGCGGGGAGAGTCTCGGAAGGGGGCGGTGAGAGAATGTAGTCGGGCGTAACTTCAGGCAGCCCTGAATCTTGGGTTGACCCTGCCACCGAGTTTGAATTGACTGTCGCGTCCGGCGCGGTCTGTGGGGCCGACTCTGAAGCGACAGGCTCCGTAGCAGCAGGCTCCGTAGCGGCAGGCTCGGTAGATAATCCTGGGGCAGGAGCGCCTTCGGCAGCATCTGCAGTGAGCGGCACGCCAGCAGACTGGGGCAAGGGATCGCGGGACGATTTGGGCTGCTGGGTCGTTGATTCACCTAGGCCCGCGTCTGGATTATTAGAAGACGCGGGCCTAGCGGCGGCGGGGGGCGATGTGGGGGGCAGCGGGTCAACCAGCTGAATCGAGACAGGTGCATCAGCAGCGCTCGTGGTTGACCTCGGTGCGCGAGCGCTGAGCCCTACAAAAAGGAGCCCGCCATGGATCAAAAGAGAGCCCACCGCACAGAACCATAAATCAGAAAACCTGTAGCGCTGTGACCCTTCAGCCATTGTCCACCATGATGCTTTTGTAGTGTGACGCATAAAAAGAATTTTCTGATGATGCGCTGAAAGCTCAGGAGATTGGAGGGACCAGCTCGCGCAATGCGAAACAGTGGTGACGCTGTCCCGCCGCGTCGGGAAAAGACAGTCTTCAAAAAGGTTTAAACATTATATAAACCTAAGCCCTTTCTGTAGCTAAGCGTTTAATAACCTGACACCATTATAAATGTATTGTAGTAGAGTATATATTGCGAGCGCTAAAAAAGAGGGATTCACTAGGTCCCTGAGCATTTTTAGCTATGGCAAGACGGCAGCTATGTGGGTGAGCTGCACTTCGACTCATTTAAGTTGAAGTGAATAATGCGCTTAAATCTACCGAAAGCTTTGAACTAAACAGGGATTCCTGATTCTGTATAGGTATTTCTCAGCACATTTTAATTAGGCCCACAATACCAAGACAAATGTCCTCTAAAGTCGCTACGTCTCTGGCCGATCTAGAGTCTTCTGCTATCAATAAACCACTACAGTTGCTTAGCACGTTGAAGCGGGTCAGCTTCAGCGGTAAACTTATTTGGAAAAGCAGCTCTGGAGTTGCGTGGATTCTATTTTTCAGCTCAGGTGACATTGTCTACGGGACCGGCGGTCGTCAATCTATTCGGCGATGGTATCGATACGTTCATCGACAGTGTCCATCACTTGCCGCCAGCTTTCAAACGTTACAGAAACAGCTTTTGGCCGTAGAAACGCCTTTAGTACCCAAATGCCCTGACTATCAGCTTCTTCACGATTGGGTTCTTCAAAATGAGTTGAGCCTTGAACAATTTCGACAGCTCGTTGAGGCGATCGCCAGTGAAATTCTATTTGATATCAGTCAGCAGCCCCAAATTGACCACGAGCTGAGGCAGACCAAGCCATCTGCAGTCCACTCAGATTTGCTGGTGAGCAGCGACGTCATCGCTGCAAACGTGACCCAACTTTGGCAACGCTGGCAAGCGGCCCGCCTGCCCAACTATTTTCTCAGCTATATTCCCACAATTCGACAGCCCGATCGGCTCGAAGCCGCAACTCCACCCAAGGTTTACCAAATGCTGACGGTGATGATTGACGGAAAGCGTAGCCTGTGGGACATCGTGATGAAGACCCAGCGAGACGTCCTACAAATTGTCAAAGTGCTACACCCGTATCTCAAGGCGGGCTGGATTGAGCTGGTCGAGCTGCAGAGAGACGCCACTACACCCGTCTTTACTGCGCCAAGGGGCAGTGCTAAGCCCGCCATCGCCTGCGTTGACGACAGTCCCCTAGTGTGCCAGTCTCTTGAGCGTATCGTTAAGGCTTCAGGGCATGAGTTTATCGGAATCCAAGACGCCTCGCGGGCGATCGCAACCTTGCTCAACCGCAAGCCCAAAATTATATTTTTGGACCTGATCATGCCCGAGACGAACGGCTATGAGATTTGTAGTCGATTGCGAAAAACAACCCAATTCAAGGATACTCCCATTGTAATTCTGACAGGTAATGATGGCGTTGTTGATCAGGTTCGCGCTAGGCTAATGGGCGCTACTGACTTTATTAGCAAACCAGTAGAAGCTTCAATAATTTTGAATATTATTCATCAATACTTGCCGGTTAACTCCACTCAGGCGTGAACAAAGAATTGAGCATTGGTGTTCATCTATCGCGTTCGTTATTTATTTTCTCATTACTTTAAAGGGTAGGTAAACGTGAGCACAGTACTAGTCGTTGAAGACAATAAGACCGAAAAAGCAATTATTACGAGCTGCCTGCAGACCAATGGCGTTAGCGTATTGACCGCTCAGAGTGCAGAGGAGGCTTTTGAGCAGCTAAAGAATCATCAATTTGACGCCGTCATTCTAGACATTGTCCTGCCCGACCGGAGTGGATTTGAAATTTGCCGCGAGCTGAAGGCCGAAGCTCAAACCAGTAAGATTCCTGTGGTTATGTGCTCGACTAAAAATGGCGAGATGGATAAGTTTTGGGGCATGAAGCAGGGCGCGGATGCATACTTGTCTAAGCCCATTGACCAAGAAGAGCTTGTTCGCACAGTCAAACAGTTTTTGTCTTAAAGGCGGTCGATATCGTGTCCAATTCAGCACTAAATCCAGGGTCTACCTCAGGCTCATCTGTGCCGCTACAGAACAGACCTGAACCGGCTGCTGTGGCTGCAGGTGATCAGATGCTGAAAATCGCGTTGGCTGACGTCGATCTGCTGCTGCCAGTCAATCAGCTTATAGAAATCTTGACCGTTCCCATCGGTCAAGTTGTGCCGATCTTTCATCTACCGCCCTGGGTGCCCGGCGTCTACAACTGGCGTGGTGAAGTGCTTTGGATGATTGATCTAAGCCATTTGCTGGGGTTGACCCCGTGGTATCAGCAGTCGGATTATGGTGCTAACCATACCCTGGTGGTGCTCGATCGCCCTGAATCTCACCAACTGCGCGCTGAGGAGCGATCGCCTTTGGGTCTGATTGTCAAGCGCGCTGATGGCATGGTGACGGGCGATTTAGAGAATTTGGCTACAGCATCGGCGGCCAGTAACGGGACCTTAGATCAGGCTGGCGAATTTATTCGTGGCTATCTTGCGGGGAACACCGTTCCGGTTCTCGATGGAGAGGCGATCCTCGCTGCGATGCCATAAGCCAGCTCCAGCGGCTTTCGATATCAGTTGCCATTGCTGCACTATCGCATCTGTCGCAACTAAGACTTATGTACAGGAAGTCTTTATTGCCATATTTAGCGTAGGGATCCCCCCCTCAGTTGACCACTTATGAAGAGAAGTGCCAGAGGTGGGGGGATCACACGATGTACAAGAAATTAGCCCGACGGGGATGGGAGTATCTACACCGCTCTATTACTCACTGAACGATTAATATCCACTATGTCTTTGTCCTGGCTCTGTAAAGCTAAACCTCTCATTTTCACCATTTGCCTGCTGCTGTTGATTCCGTCCTTAGCAGCCTGCAGCAAAGGCTCTAACTCCAATACGGCTGCTTCATCTAGCAGATCGGTTCCAGGCAACGCTGTTCAGGTGGGCGTGCTGGTGAACGACACCACTGAAGCAACCCGCAAGCGCTACCAACCTCTTTTGGATGAGCTGAGCAAGGCAATTGGTCGCCCTGTAGTGTTTAAGCCCATGCGGTTCACCTCTCAGTTTCTTGAGGTGGAGCAGGGCGAAGTTGACTTTGTCATTACTAACCCGCTGGCAACGGTGCAGCTTCAGCGGCTCCACAACACCGAGGTTCTGGCCAGCGTCTCCCGGCCTAAAACCGGCACTGATTTTGCGGGCTCAATTATCGTCAAGTCCGACAGTCCCATCAAGACTATCGAAGACCTTAGGGATAAAGACGGAGCCTGCGTCTCGATGGTGTCTGGAGCCGCTGGCTGTCTTTTTCAGATGTATCACCTAAAGCAGAATGGGGTAAATCCGCTGCTCGACGTGGCCAAAATCAAGGATATTTCTTCTCAGGACAAAATTGTTCAGGCCGTGCTCTCGGGTGAAGCGGAGTTTGGTTTTGTGCGCATGGACCAAATCCAGCGGATGGTGGACCGAGACTTGATTCCCAACGTTGATGTGGTGCGGGTGATTGAGCCTGCCAATGACAGCTTTCCCTTTCCCCACACCACTCAGCTTTACCCCGGCTGGGCCATCTCGGCGAGTCAAGACGTTCCAGCTGAGCTTGTGAGCTCAGTTCAGCAAACCCTACTCAACCTTCCCGCAAAGAATCCAGCTTTAGTGGAAGCCAATATCGAGCAGCTCGTACCGGCAGCAGACTACAGCCAGCTTGAGGCCTTGATTGAAGATATGAAGCTGAGGGGTTCCACTAAGACAAACCCAGCGTAGAAATCGCTGAGCGAGGCGGCGGATGCCGGATGCGACGACTGGCAAAGCTACGTAGAACGGAAACGCCGCCTTGACTAATTCATTCCTATTTCGCCGTCAAACTTATCAAACTCGAATTAAAAATACGCTTTGAAACGATGGGCCTAGAGGTTGAATGAGCCCGGCGAGATGCCTCAGCCCGTACCCTTATCTCCAAACAAGCTTTCACGCTGATAAACCCCACGCATAGGTCGAGCCATGACTCAAATTCCATTTCAGAAGACGTCCAACAAAGCGGTACCCACCTCTGAGGTTGCCTCCGAGACAGCCAGGCCATCCACGCTGCCCGTCGTTGACAATCCGGCTGACGGTCGGACTTGGGCTAAGCCGCCCCTACCTAAAACTAGTGACAACGCCAAGGGAAATACCCTAAGACAACAGTTGTTCACGACAGTACTGCC
>JBHJHJ010000089.1:0-4102 GCA_050330955.1 Elainellaceae cyanobacterium
AAGCCCGCCAACTACAGCACCAACCCCGGTCCCCACTTCGGTCTGGCCCTTAATGATGGCTACACCCACTTCACCTCTCCCCTGCGGCGCTACCCCGATTTGCTGGTGCACCGGGTGCTGCACGCGGTGTTTGGCCAAGGGCGCGATCGCCGCTCGGCCCGGTCTAAAGAGCGGGTGAACCTGCGCCACTCTTCTTGCCACGGAAAGATTAGCTGGAACGTGCTGCCCACAAAGCGCCAAGCCGAGTTAGAGGAGCTGTTTACCACCGTCGTCAGCCATCTCACCGACCAAGAGCGCAAAGCCCAGGATGCAGAGGCCGACCTAGAGGGCCTCAAAAAGGCCGAGTTCATGCAGCAGCACACTGGTTCTTCTTTCCACGGTTTAATTACCGGGGTGCAGTCCTACGGCTTCTTTGTGGAAATTGAAGAGCTGCTGGTGGAGGGCCTAGTCCACGTCAGCTCCCTCAAAGACGACTGGTACGAATACCGCTCGCGGCAGCAAAAGCTGGTGGGCCGCAAAAACCGCAAGCAGTATCGCCTGGGCGATCGCGTCGAGGTACAGGTGAAGAGCGTGGACTACTATCGTCAGCAAATTGACCTAGTGGCGGTCGGCGGCGGCAGCGAGGCGACGGAAAGCGACCTCGAGGACGACGAATTTGATGAAGAGAACGGCAACGGTCAGAACGGCGACGACAGTTACGATGATTAATAGGCGTTGCCGGCATAGGGTACGCATTTCGTAGGATATGGCAACAGACAACCCTCTTATTTTGGGCGTGACCGGCGCCTCCGGTTTAATTTACGCCGTTCGCGCCGTCAAGTTTTTGCTGCAGGCCGACTATGCCGTAGAGCTGGTGGCGTCTAAGTCAGCCTACATGGTCTGGCAAGCTGAAGATGGTGTCCGCATGCCCATAGAGGCTGAGCAGCAGGCGCAGTTTTGGCGGGAGCAGGCCGGAGTCCCTGCTGCCGGGAAGCTCCACTGTCATCCCTGGGGTGACGTGGGCGCCTCTATTGCCAGCGGGTCGTTTCGCACCCAGGGCATGCTGATCATGCCCTGCAGCATGAGCACGGTGGCCAAAATCGCCAATGGTCTCAGCTCAGACTTACTGGAGCGGGCGGCGGATGTGCAGCTTAAAGAGGCGGGACGACAGCTCGTGATCGTTCCGCGAGAGACGCCTTTTAGCCTTATTCACCTGCGTAACTTGACGGCTTTGGCCGAGGCCGGGGTCAGGATCGTGCCGGCCATTCCCGCCTGGTATCACGGGCCACAAACCATTGAGGATCTGGTTGATTTTGTGGTGGCCCGCGCCTTGGACCAGTTTGATATTAAGTGTGTCCCGCTGAACCGGTGGCGGGGGCATTTGGATGCCGACACGCAGCGGCCAGAGTAGGGCATGATCGGCGTAAGACAATATAGAAATGAGACACTAGAGTCAGTGGCTGACCCGATACGGTTGAGAGAAAAGTAATGGCCCTACTCATTGGCATTCTTATTTTGGCGGCCCTAGCCCTCTTCGCAGTGGAGAACTGGGCCCCTGCAGTGCCGCTGGTGGTTTTGGGTGCTCAAACCGCGGCGCTGCCCATGGCGCTATGGGTGATTGGGGCACTGCTAGCGGGGGCGCTCACTGTAGCGGCGATCGCAGCGCTGCTGGAGCTACTCGGCCCCTCGTCCCGTGGCCCTTCCCGGGGCGATCGCTACGCCGATGAAGACGACCTGCGGCGCCGCTACGTGGTTGATGAGCCTCCCGATTCTCCGCTAAATCAAGGGAGGGCTCGCCGGGTCAATCGCCCGAACCCTTATGTAGATGAGGTTGATGCGCCAGAGGGCTATCAGGAGAGCGTGGATATTGAGGTGGAGGACGAAGGCTATCGACCGTTTTCTATGCGGAATACCTCATCTGCAGCCGCGTCTCGCGGCGACGACTGGGACAGCTTTTCCCAACCTCGACAAAGCTGGGGCGACTGGGATGCCCCTCGCCGCGCCTCAGCATCGCAGACAAACCGGGACTCGCGGCGGTCTCGGCGGGATGCTAGGGTCGACCAAGTGCTAGACGTCGAGTCCGTTGAAGTCAGGCGCGATGCAGAGCGAGCAGCCCGCGATCGCCGCTACGGGGTCGGGGTTGACGAGGACTTAGGCCAAGACTTAGACGAGGACCTGAACGATTGGTCAAACTACGAAGAACCGGCCCCCCAAGTTGAAGATAGGCCCTATTCAGACTATTCAGACTCCCCCCCCCATCGGTCGCAGCGGACCTATAGACCGCCCCCTCGGCCAGCCAGAGATAGCCGCAAAAGCTACGAGGACGCGCCATACGAGCCACCATACGAGCCCGCCTATCAGCAGTCCCCTGAACCAGACTACCCTCGCTATCCTCAGCACGATGCCGCCGAGGGTTATGCTGCTGAGGATTACACTCCTGAAGATTACGCTGCCAGAAATTACGCTTCAAATAGCTATAGCGATACTAAAGGCTACGCTGCTGCGGGTTACGCCTCAGATAACTATAGCGATGCCGATGAGGACGACTACCCCGATAGCAGCGATAGGGCTGGCGAGGGCAAAGCCGACGGCGACTACGAAGATTACATTGTGGATTACGGCGACGAAGCAGAAATTGACCAGTTTAGCCTCAATGCCAGAGCGTCTCGACAGCCCGCGTCAGGCGCGTCTGCAGATGGCGGCGACATAGGCCAAAGTGGCGCCCAAGACCGGGAGGATGAAAACTGGGAAGATGAAAACTGGGAGGATTGGGACGTTGAGCCCAACGATGCCTCCGCGGCGCCAGAGGCCTCCACAGCGCGAGACATCTACGAGGTTCCCGCAGCGCCAGAGACCGTTTCCCGTTCGGGCTCACTCTACTCCTACCGCTACCGCCGTGATGCAGCGGAGGATGGTCCTGAAACACCCGATGCGGTGGCGGTTCCCACACCCCAGTCCAACAATAATGACGCCGAAGATACCCCGCGCATTCTCATCCCGCCCCATGCCCCAGATGCTGCAGGCCCAAATACCTCAAGCCCAGATACCTCAGACCCAAACGCTTCAGATCCAGACGCAAGCTCATGACTGCCCTAATTGCGACGTTTTACAAATTCGTTCCCCTGCCAAACTACGCCGAGCGTCAGGGTGAGCTCCTGGCACTGTGCGATCGCCACAATGTGAAGGGCACTATCTTGCTGGCCGAAGAGGGCATCAACGGAACCATTGCCGGGGCCAAAGACGCCGTCCACGCTGTTCTAGCCCATCTCCGCAGCGACCCGCGCCTCAAGGATTTACAGCATAGGGAAGCTCTATCCACAACGACGCCGTTTGAGCGGATGAAGGTGCGGCTCAAGGCGGAGCTGGTGCCCCTAGGGGTTGACGGCATCGACCCAGCCCAGGAAGCTGGGACCTACGTAGCGCCTGAGCAGTGGAACGAGCTAATTCAAGACCCAGAGGTGCTCCTAATCGACACGCGAAACGATTACGAGGTAGCGATCGGCACCTTCCAAGGCGCCGTCAATCCAGACCTGCAGGCGTTCCGCGAGTTTCCGGACTACGTTGAGCGCCACCTGGACTCTGCCCAGCATCGCAAAGTAGCCATGTTTTGCACTGGGGGGATTCGCTGCGAGAAGACGACGGCCTACCTACGCCAGCAGGGGTTTGACCAGGTGTACCACCTAGAAGGGGGCATTTTAGAGTACTTGAAGACAGTGCCCCCGGAGAAGAGCCTGTGGAACGGAGAGTGCTTTGTGTTTGACCAGCGCGTTGCCGTCACCCATGGTCTTGAAGCCGGTACCCACGTGCTGTGCTACGCCTGCGGCAATCCAGTTTCACCAGAGGACCAAGCTTCTCCCCAATATGAGCCTACGGTAAGCTGCCCCCACTGCTATCACAGGCACCGCCCGCGCCTGTAGCGTTGACTGCTTTGCTCAGGACGTTTTGGTGTTGGACCGAAGAATTCTGTAGCGCTGGCGGTACAAGCCCACATTCCGCACTTCAGATTGGCACATCAGCAATAAAGCACGGCTTCAGCACAACAAGTAGTAGGACTGGGAAGCAGAGCCAAGAAGACGCAAGATAGTGCGGTGATTCTCGCCTAGGCCTGCGACTTGCTTTTGCC